>NZ_JBSFJC010000038.1:0-67331 GCF_053597855.1 Kitasatospora sp. NPDC001225 | reverse complement strand
GCTGCGGGGAGCCGGGCCGTCGCGTTTCCCGGGCGGGGCCCCGGGGGCGTCGGCCACGGGGCGGCGGGGCCCGGGGTGGCCGGGGTGCGGGCCGGGCAGAGGCGGCCGGGAGGGCGGGAGCGGGGGCGCCGGGCGGCCGCGGTCCGGGCGGCGGGGCCGGGGCGGGCGGGAGCGCTTCCGGATACCCCGGTGGGGTCATCCAGGCGATTCGGGCCTCAGGGCCGGGTGCGGCACAATGGAAGGCTGCAAGCCGAATACTCCCGACGACGCCGGAGCGATCTCACGTGGCGGAATACATCTACACGATGCGCAAGGTGCGCAAGGCTCACGGAGACAAGGTCATCCTTGACGACGTGACGCTCAGCTTCCTCCCCGGAGCGAAGATCGGCGTCGTGGGCCCCAACGGCGCCGGTAAGTCCACCGTGCTGAAGATGATGGCCGGCCTGGAGCACCCCTCCAACGGCGACGCCTTCCTCTCGCCCGGTTTCACCGTCGGCATGCTGCTCCAGGAGCCGCCGCTGGACGAGACCAAGACGGTCCTGGAGAACGTCGAGGACGGCGTCAAGGAGATCAAGGGGAAGCTCGACCGCTTCAACGAGATCGCCGAGCTGATGGCGACCGACTACTCGGACGCCCTGCTGGACGAGATGGGCAAGCTCCAGGAGGAGCTGGACCACGCCAACGCGTGGGACCTGGAGGCCCAGCTGGAGCAGGCCATGGACGCCCTGGGCTGCCCGCCCGGCGACTGGCCGGTCACCAAGCTCTCCGGTGGCGAGAAGCGCCGCGTGGCGCTCTGCAAGCTGCTGCTGGAGTCCCCCGACCTGCTGCTGCTCGACGAGCCCACCAACCACCTGGACGCCGAGTCGGTGAACTGGCTGGAGCAGCACCTGGCCAAGTACCCCGGCACCGTCGTCGCCGTCACCCACGACCGGTACTTCCTGGACAACGTGGCCGGCTGGATCCTGGAGCTCGACCGCGGCCGCGCGATCGGCTACGAGGGCAACTACTCCACCTACCTGGAGTCCAAGCAGTCCCGCCTGAAGGTCGAGGGGCAGAAGGACGCCAAGCGCGCCAAGCGCCTCAAGGAGGAGCTGGAGTGGGTCCGCTCCAACGCCAAGGGCCGCCAGGCGAAGTCCAAGGCACGTCTGGCCCGCTACGAGGAGATGGCGGCCGAGGCGGACAAGATGCGGAAGCTGGACTTCGAGGAGATCCAGATCCCGCCGGGCCCGCGCCTGGGCAGCATCGTCATCGAGGTCGAGAACCTCAACAAGGCCTTCGGTGAGAAGGTCCTGATCGACGACCTGAGCTTCACCCTGCCGCGCAACGGCATCGTCGGCATCATCGGCCCGAACGGCGCCGGCAAGACCACCCTGTTCAAGATGCTCCAGGACCTGGAGACCCCGGACAGCGGCACGGTCAAGGTCGGCGAGACGGTCAAGATCAGCTACGTCGACCAGACCCGCGCCAACATCGACCCGAAGAAGACCCTCTGGGAGGTCGTCTCCGACGGTCTGGACTGGATCAACGTCGGCCAGGTCGAGATGCCGTCCCGCGCCTACGTGTCGGCCTTCGGCTTCAAGGGCCCGGACCAGCAGAAGCCGGCCGGCGTGCTCTCCGGTGGTGAGCGCAACCGCCTGAACCTGGCGCTGACCCTCAAGCAGGGCGGCAACCTGCTGCTCCTCGACGAGCCCACCAACGACCTCGACGTCGAGACGCTCTCCTCGCTGGAGAACGCCCTGCTGGAGTTCCCCGGCTGCGCCGTGGTCATCTCCCACGACCGCTGGTTCCTGGACCGGGTGGCCACCCACATCCTCGCCTACGAGGGCGAGAGCAAGTGGTTCTGGTTCGAGGGCAACTTCGAGTCGTACGAGAAGAACAAGATCGAGCGGCTCGGCGCCGACGCCGCCCGTCCGCACCGGGCCACGTACAAGAAGCTGACCCGAGGCTGACACCCAGCCGTCACAACGGCCCGGCAGACTGCCCTCCGGGGCGGCCTGCCGGGCCGCGGCCCGTCGCCGACCGCCCGCCGCCCCGGCGGTGGACGGCGGCGGGCGACCGGACACCGAGGAGAACTCCCGTGGCTCGCCACATCTACGCCTGCCCGCTGCGCTGGTCCGACATGGACGCCTTCGGGCACGTCAACAACGTGGTCTTCCTGCGCTACCTGGAGGAGGCCCGGATCGACTTCATGTTCACCCAGGCCGCCGCGGCCGGTGCCGGGGAGTTCGCGGGCGGCTCGGTGGTGGCCCGCCACGAGATCGACTACAAGCGTCCGCTGGTGCACCGGCCCGAGCCGGTCACCATCGAGACCTGGGTGACGAAGATCGGCGGCGCCTCGCTGACCGTCTCGTACGAGATCAAGGACGTCGCCGAGGACGGCGGTGACATCGTGTACGTCCGGGCGTCCACCGTGGTCGTCCCCTACGACCTGGCCGAGGGCCGGCCGCGCCGGATCTCGCCGGTGGAGCGGGAGTTCCTCGGCCGCTTCATGGACGAAGAGCCGGTAGTCGCCGCCGTCTGACCGCACCCGACGATTCGAGCTGAACCACTGTGACCATCACCGCCCGTCTCGCCCTGACCGACACCGGGGAGGCCGCCGACCTCTCCGCCTTCCTGCTGCGCCTGCTGCGCTTCGACCGGGCGGCGGCCGTCCGGATCCAGGCGGTGGGCCCGGGCGAGGGGGACGGCGTGCTGGCGGTCTTCGGACGGCTGCCGCTGGGCGACTCGGGCGTGCTGGCGATCCGCACGGCCCGGCTGGACGGTCTGGACGAGCCGGTGGACCTGACCGTCTCCGCGGGCCAGCTGCTGGACGGCGTGGACGCAGCTTCGGGCGCCGTCGCGCTGCCCGCGCCGGTGACCGGTCCGGCCTGGGCCGGGCTGCTGCCGCCGCGCACCGGCTGGCGCCCGGTCGGCACTCCGCCGGCGGCCGAGGTGTGCCGCGAACTGATGGCGGCGGTCGGGGAGTTCCGCGAGCGCAGCGAGGCCGTCCCGGAGCACCACCGCACCCGCGCGGTGCTGGACCGGCTGGCGGACGAGGTGTGGTCCCGTCCGGTCTCGGTGCTGCCGGAGCTGCCGCTGCGCGCCGTGCACGCCTCGTACCGGATCGGCTTCCTGAGCCCCGAGGCGCCGCTCTCGGTGCACCGGGCGGGCGGCTGGCTGCGGTTGAGTTCCCCGGTGGGCTCGGTGGTGGTGCGGACCGCGGCCGCGCCGGGCGCGGGGCTGGGCCTCAGCCCGCTCCGGTAACGGCGGTCCGGGGCCCGGCCCGCCCCGCCGACGAGCGGCCCGGGGCTCAGCCCGGGGTGTTGATCATCGAGGCGGCGGCGTAGACCAGGTACTCGAGCAGCTGCTGCTCGTGCTCGGCCGGCAGCTCCAGGTCCGCGACGGCCGCCCGCATGTGGGTGAGCCAGGCGTCGTGCGCGGCCTTGTCGACCTTGAACGGCGCGTGCCGCATCCGCAGCCGCGGGTGGCCGCGCCGCTCGCTGTAGGTGCGCGGGCCGCCCCAGTACTGCATCAGGAAGAGGGCCATCCGCTCCTCGGCGGGCCCGAGGTCCTCCTCGGGGTACATCGGCCGCAGCAACTCGTCCTCGGCGATGCCTTCGTAGAACCGGTGGGCCAGCCGCCGGAAGGTCGGCTCACCGCCGACCTGGTCGTAGAAGGTCTCCTCGCTCAACGTGCCTCGCCGGATCTCTCTCACCCGACCATGGTCGCAGACGCCGACGGGGTCGTACACCGGGACCAAAGGCGTACGACCCCGTCGGGAGGGGACCGGCGGACGTCGGCGCGGACGTCGGCGTAGCAGATCAGCGCCGGACGGTCAGTCCTCCCAGCGGAACAGCTTCCAGGAGATGCCGGTCAGCACGGCCGCGAAGAGCAGCAGGCCGCCCATGGTCGGCACGGCGTCCATGACGCCGCCGCCGCGGGTGAGCACCGACTGGGCGGATTCGACCAGGTAGTGCAGCGGCATGACCTTGGAGACGGCCTTCAGCCACTCCGGGGCGCCGTCCAGCGGGAAGAACGAGCCGGACAGGAAGGACATCGGCAGCACGATGATCTGTGAGATGCCGTTGGCCGCCTCCTCGGTCTTGGCGACCGAGCCGGCCAGCAGGCCGATCGACATGAAGGCGAGCGTCGCGCAGGCCACCAGCGGGATGACCAGCCACCAGTTGCCGGTGAGTTTGAGCCCGAAGAAGCCGGTCGCGACCACCAGGAAGACGGCGGTCTGCAGGAACGCGGTCAGCAGCGAGACCAGGATCCGGGAGCTGATCACGGTTCCGGCGCTGAGCGGGGCCAGCCGCAGCCGGCGCAGCACCTTGGTCTTGCGCCAGTTGACCAGGGTCAGCGCGGCACCGAACACCGCGCCGGTGGCGACGGCCCAGCCGAGCAGGCCGGGGGTGAGGAACTGGATCGGCTTGAGCGACTTGTCCTCGACCTGCTGGGAGTCCAGCACGAAGGCCGGCTTCTGCCCGGTGGCGGCCTGGTTGGCGCTCTGGACCACCGAGTTGAGGATGCCCTGGAGCGCGCCGGCCCGGACCTGGTCGGCGGCGGTGTAGCGCAGCTCGACCGTGCCGTTCGGGCCCTGCTTGATCAGCGCGTCGTAGTCGCCCTTGCGGACCTTCTCCAGCGTGCCGGCCTCGTCGTCGGTCTTCGTGATGGTGAGGACCTTGTCCAGCCCGGCCCGGTCCTCGCCCTGGATGGAGTCGAACAGCTTCACCGCGCCGACCTGCGCCACCTTGGCGTGCGGGCTGCCGGAGCCCTTGGTCACGGAGCCGAAGAAGACCAGGAACACCAGCGGGAACAGCAGGATGAAGAAGGCCGCGGTGCGGTCGCGCTTCATCCCGAGCAGCATGGCGCGGGACAGGCTCCAGAACGCGCTGACCCGCTCCCGCTCGCCGGCGGCCGGGCCGCCGCGCCGGGCGGGGGCCTGCGGCTCGGTGGGGGTGGTGGCGGTCATGCGCGGAACTCCCGTCCGGTCAGCTGGAGGAAGACGTCCTCCAGGGTGGCGCCGCGCACTTCCAGGCCGCGCAGCGCGTTCTGCTCGGCGAGGACGCTGAGCACCGGAGCCGGGAGGCGGGTGGAGACGGAGAGCGAGACGCTGTCGTCCTCCAGAGTGGCGATCTCCGCGCCGGCCGCGGTGAGCAGCTCCCGGGCGCGCTCGAGCGGGAGCTGGCCGGAGGCCACGCTGATCCGGACGGTGTCGTCGATCTCGCGGATCAGCGCCGCCGGGGCGCCGGTGTGCAGGATCTTGCCGTGGTCCATGATCGAGACCCGGTCGCAGAGCACCTCGGCCTCGTCGAGGTAGTGCGTGGTCAGCACGACCGTGCGGCCCTCGGCGTTGATGTCCCGCAGGAGGTCCCAGAGGTTGCGCCGGGCCTGCGGGTCCAGCCCGGTGGTGGGCTCGTCCAGGAAGACGAGCTCCGGGTCGTGGGCCAGCGCGCAGGCGATCGACAGGCGCTGGGCCTGGCCGCCGGACATCTGGTCGGTCAGGGTCTCGGCCTTGTCCGAGAGGCCGACCCGCTCCAGCATCGCGTCGGCCCGCTTGGGGCCGACCCCGTAGAACGACGCGAAGGTGCGGATGGTCTCCCGGGCCGTCAGTTTCCGGAAGAAAGCGGAGGCCTGGAACTGCACGCCGATTCGCGGCAGCAGTTTCGGATTGCGCGGCCAGGGCGCCATGCCCAGTAGCTCGACCCGGCCCTCGTCCGGTTTCCGGACGCCCTCCAGGATCTCCATCGTGGTGGTCTTCCCGGCGCCGTTCGGGCCCAGGATCCCGTAGAACTCGCCGGCCTCGACGGTGAACGACACCCCGTCGACGGCCTGCACATCCCCGTACCGCTGGCGGATGCCGTCAGCGGATATAGCAGCAGTCATGTGGCCTGAGCCTAGGGGCAGGGAAGGCTCCGGCGCACGCCCGCGGCGGCGAATTTGCGGATATTTTGAGGATGGCCCAAACAAATCCGGGCCGGGCGGATGTCGAATTCCGCCCGGCCCGGCCGGAGTTGTCACCGACGTGTGGTCAGGTAACGATTTGACGGGTTTTCAGTCGGAGAATCCCCTCCGACCGACGGCCGGTCAGCCGCGGTGCACGGTGATGGTGGTCCAGGCGCCGATGTGGATCCGGTCGCCGTCGTTCAGCGGTACCGCGGTGTGCGGCGGGACGGGCTCCGCGCCGCCGTTCATGGTGGTGCCGTTGGTCGAGTCCTGGTCCACCAGGACCCAGCTGCCGTCCGCCTGTTCGGCGAGCAGCGCGTGCTGGTGCGAGGCGCCCGGGTCCTCCGGCGGGACGGACAGGTCGATCTCCGGCACCGTGCCGCGGTGCTGGCTGCGCCGCCCGATCCGCAGCTGGCCGCGGCCGGTCAGCGGGATCCGGCGCTCGGGGCAGTACGGCGGGAAGAACAGGCCGGCCGCCTCGGGGCCGCTGCGGGCCATCATGTCGGTGAAGTAGTCCCGGTCGGCCGAGACCACGGCGATCCAGTTGGTCCGCACCGGCTCGGCCGGGGCGGTCTCCTGGGGCTGCTGGGGGACGGGCGGGGCCAGGTTGAACGAGGTGCCGAAGTCGCCGCCGCGGTTGTTCGGGCCGGGGCCGGTCGGCTGGGCGTACACCGGGCCGGAGTCCTCGCGCACCGAGGTGTCGGGGAACGCGCCCTCCGGCGGCGGGTAGCCGTAGGTGTGCTGGTGCGCCGGGGCCTGCGGCTGCTGGGGGACGGGCGGGGCGACGGCCTGCTGGGCCGCCGGCGGCTGGCCGAGCGGGGACTGCCCGAGCGGCTGCTGGCCGAACGGCGGTTGGCCGTGCGGCGGTTGTCCCGCCGGGGCGTGGCCGTGCGGCGGCTGACCGGCCTGGGCGTGGCCGTGCTGGGCCTGCTGCGGCGGGGGGCCGCCGTAGGAGGCCGGGATGTTCAGCGGCTGCTGCTGCTGCGGCTGTTGCTGCTGTTGCTGTGCCGCGCCGGGCACCTGGCGGCGCGAGGGCGTGGAGAGCTCGTAGTCGTAGCCGCACTCCTCGCAGAACCGTCCGGTCTGCGGGCTGCGGCAGATCGGGCAGACGGCCAGGCCCGCGGTGAGGCCCTGCGGTCCGGCCTGTGGCGGGACGGCCCCGTGCGGGGGTACGGCCCCGTGCGGCGGGACGGCCCCCGGCGGCATCGGCGGCGGAGGCGGCGGCGCGCCGAAGGAGGCGCCGCCGTACCCCGGGTGTCCGGAGTGCGCGCCGGGCGCGGGCTCGCCCCCGTGCGCCCCCGGGTAGCCTCCGTGCGCCCCCGGCGCAGGGGCCGGCGGAGTCATCGGGAAGCCGCAGAAGTCGCACCAGTCCTCGGCCTGCGACTCGTGGCCCCTCGGGCAGATCGGCATCAGGTCCCCCTCGTTTCGGGCCGGCTCCGTGCGGCGTCGCGCCGGGGTGCCGGCCCGGTCACGTCTTCAGCGGTCACTTCTTCACACGTACCGTCTTGGTCGACCGGGTCTCAAGGGTCATCGAGTCGGCCTCGCTCACGTTCTTACGGAACCGAACCGTACCCTCCTTCGGGTCCACCACGTCCACCACCTTCTGGAGCAGCTTGTAGGTGCCCTCGTTCCCGGTCGCGTGGGCGATCCGGACGGCGGCGCCCAGCTTGGCGGTCGCCCGGTCGACGTCCCCGGCCCGGTGGGCCTCCAGGCCCTCCTGGATGGAGGAGGCGAGTTCGGCCTGCCCGGTGTAGTGGGCGACCTGCGGGCTGATCCGGGTGGAGGAGGCCAGGTCGTCGGTCCAGACCGCCTTGACCAGGCCCTGGGTGAGCACCTCGGGGGTGCCGCCGGCGACCTGCTCGGGCAGCACCAGGCTGATCCGGGCCGCCAGCATCTCGTTGCCGACCGAGGCGGCCGGCACCTCGACGCAGACGTGGTAGTCGCGGCTCTCGTCGCCCCAGGAGCCGGTGGGGTAGTCGCCGGCCCGGGGGCCGGCCTCGGTGCGGCGGGAGCTCAGGTCCTCGACCGCGGGGGCGACCTGCTTGACGAACCGGACCCTGGCGTTGGCCGGGGTCCAGATCCGCAGCGCGACGTCGGCGACCTGCTTGCCCATCGCGCCGGCCATCATCGAGCGGAAGTCCTCGGCCAGGCCGGAGGGCTCGGCGACGATGTCGGTGGTGCCGAGCAGCGCCGAGGAGATGCGGCGCAGCTCGTCGATCCGCCAGTCGGTGCCCACGCCGCGGCAGTCGGCGGTGAAGTGGCCGGTCACCCGTTCGACGGTGCGGGCCAGGTCCTCGGCCGACTCGTGCTCGTTGTTGCCGTCGGTGAGCAGGACGGCGTGCCGGATGGCGATGTCGCGGCGGGTGAGGAAGAGCTGGTCGGCCTTGGCCAGCCAGGTGCCCATCGCGGTGCCGCCGGCCGCGGTGAGCCGGCGCAGCGACTCCTTGGCCTGCGCGCGGGTGGTGGCGGAGGCGGTGGCGAGGGTGCCGTCGCCGGGGTAGATGTCGCGGGCCTCGTGGGTGCCGGCGACGACGGCGAAGGCGGTGCCGTCGCGCAGCGCGTCGATGGCGGCGGCGGTGGCCTCGCGGGCGCCGTTGATCTTGGTCTTGGGGTAGTCCATCGAGCCAGAGCAGTCCACCAGGACGACCACGGCCGCCGCGGTGCCGGCGCCCGCCGCGGTGGCGTCGGCGAAGCCGAGGGGCCGGCCGCCCGAGGTGCCGCCGCCGGTCGCCGTGACGGTGACGATGGCGTTGACCTCGCGGGCGCCGTCGGCCAGGTACTCGTTCTGGAAGATCTCCACGTTGAACCTGGGCAGGTTCGGCTTCGCCAGTGTTGCCATGGGGCGGTCGGCTCCCGTCGGGTGAGGGGTGGACGTGCTCAGGACGGTGGGGCGGCCCGCCGGGCGGGGCCGGCGGGCCGTGCCGCCGGAGCGTCCGGCGGGTGGTCGGGTCAGGCCGTCGGCGGGTGCGGCGGGTGCGGCGGCTGCGGCGGGACGGGCGGAACGGCGGGCGCGGTCGGCGGGACGGACGGCGCCGGGGGGACCGGGGGTACGGGCGGGGCCGGGGGCAGCGGGGCGGCGGCGGAGCCGATCACCGGGAGGTCCGGCAGGGTCGGCTCGTAGTCCTCGTCCTCCTCCGGGGCCGGCCGGGCGGCCGCGCGCGGAGCGATCACCGGCAGGTCGAACGCGGTGGGGGTCTCCTCGGCCGCCTCGAGGGCGGCGGCGGGCGGGTCGATCGGCAGCACGGCGACGGTGATGTTGTCGTGGCCGCCGGCCGCGACCGCGAACTTCACCAGGGTCTGCGCCGTGGCGAGCGGTTCGGTGCGGGCGTCCGGGCGCACGTAGTACGCCAGGTCGGTGGCCGCCTCGGCGTAGTTCCACAGCCCGTCGGTGCAGATCAGCACCACCCCGGGGACGTGCGGGGTGAAGTCGAGGGTGTGCGGCACGACCTCCTCGGCGTCGGCGCCGAGCCAGCCGGTGATCGCGTGCGCGCGGGGGTCGGCGTAGGCCTCGGCCTCGCTCATCAGCCCGGCCTCGACCATCCGGGCCGCCCAGGAGTCGTCCTGGGTGAGCCGGAACGGCTCGGCGGCGGCGCGGTCGTCCGGGATCCAGTACGCCCGGGTGTCGCCGACCCACCCGATGGTGACCCGGCCGCCCGCGGCTATCGCGCTGACGAAGGTGCAGGCGGGCGCGTTGAGGTCGGGCCGGGTGGGGCCGGCGCCGTCGGTGGCGAGGCCGGCGACCGCGTCGGCGGCGTCGGCGACGGCCTGGCGCATCGCCGAGTTCGGGTCCCGGCCGGCCTCCAGGGCGGTCAGCAGCGACTCGGAGGCGGCGTCCACGGCGGTCTCCGAGGCCTCGTCCGGGCGGTCGGAGGAGGAGACGCCGTCGCACACCACGGCGACCACGACCGGCTCGCCGCCGGGCAGCGAGGTCGCGGCGACGGTGAAGGAGTCCTCGTTGCGGTGGTGGCGCACGCCGCGGTCGCTGACCCCGGCGACGCCCCCGAGCGCCTTCTCCATGTGGTCGCGCGGGCGCGGCTGGGCGCTGCCGCAGCCCTCGCAGTAGCCGTCCGGGGCGACCTGCGGCTGCCCGCAGTGCACGCAGACCTGCCCGCGCGGCGACGGTACGGCCTCGCCGCGGGCGGCGGCCCAGCTCGTGGGCATCGAGCCGGGGGCCGCCCGGCCGTCCCGGCCGGTCCCGCAGGAGCCGCAGTAGGCGTCCTCCTGGTCCATCGGCTCCGAACAGCTCGGGCACTCGGTCTGCTGCGGCATCTGCTACACCCACGTCCTGGGACGGGCACGGTTGGCCCGTTCCACCATCTCGATCCTGGTCTCCGCCCGGTCGGCCAACCGGGCGAGTACCCGGTAGGACTGTTCCAGGGCGAAGCGCAGTTCCCGCTCCTGTGCGGGACGTCCCAGTACCACCAGGTCGGTGGAGCGCCGGCCGGCCGCCTCCTCGGCGCCGACCCAGCCGAGGGCCGTGTCGAGCACCTCGACGGCGAGCTCCTCGCGGCGGCGGGCGTCCAGCCGCAGCGCGGTCAGCTGGGCGGAGCTCGCGCCGAGGTCGGCGGCCAGGTCGTCGGTGGTCCGGCGCTCGCGCAGCCGGGCCCGGACGGCGGCGATCCGGGCGGCGGTGTAGTGGCTGGAGGTGGCCGGGACGGTCTCCAGGACGCGGACCGCGGCGGTCCGGTCCTCCTCGGCCAGCCGGACCCGGGCCAGCCCGAAGGCGGCGCTCAGGTAGGCGTGGTCGGTGGCCCACACCAGCCGGTAGAACTCGGCCGCGTCGCCGCCGTCGCCGAGCAGCTCGGCGCAGATGGCGAGGGCCAGCTTGGGGGCGGCCTCGCCGGGGAAGGCGTCGTAGACGGCGTCGAAGGCCTCCGCGGCGGCCCGGAGGTCAGTGACTCGCCCGCTCGCCTCCGGGCGCTCCTGGCCCGGCGCCGACGGTCGTCGCTCCCTCGCTCCTTCGTCGCTCCCGCGCTCCTCGCTTTCGGCGCCGGCGCGCCCTTCGGCTCGGGGCGGGGCCTCACTGCCGACGAGGGCGGTCAGCCCGCGGTACCAGACCACCCGCCAGTCGTCCGGCTGGTCCCGCTCCAGCTCGGTGAGGCGGTTCACCGCGTCGTCGTGGCGGCCGAGTTCGAGCAGGGCGCGCAGTTCGCGCAGCCGGCTCTCGACCGAGACGGCGGGCGCGGCGGCCAGTGCGGCGAGCGTCTCCTCGGGGTCGGGGGTGACCAGGACGGCGAGGAAGCCCGCGTTCGGGTCGCCGGGGTCGACCCGGGGGACGGGCAGTGCGAGGGCGGCGGCGGCCGGGTCCAGGGGGGCCACCCGGAGCTGCCCGGCCTGTTCGGTGGGCAGGACCAACTCGGTGTCCACGACGCGCAGTTCGGGGCCGAACAGGGTGGAGGGCGCGGGCCGGGGCCGGTCGTCCTGGAGGGCCAGGACCTCCCGCAGCACGCCGGTGAGCTGGTCGGCCATCTCCTCGGCGGAGGCGAAGCGGCGGGCCGGGTCCGGGTCGGTGGCGCGGACCAGGAAGCGGTAGTACGACTCGTACCTGGCGAAGACCTCGACCTGTTCCGGGCCGGGCAGCGAGTCGCGGTAGGTGCCGCTGTAGCCCTGGAAGTCGAAGGTGAGCACCGCGAGGGTGCGGGCCACGGTGTACAGGTCGGAGGCGACGGAGGGGCCGTCGGTGGCGATCTCCGGGGCCTGGTAGCCGATGGTGCCGTAGATCGGGCCGTCGTCGTCGAAGCGGCGGACCGCGCCCATGTCTATGACCTTGAGCGTGTCGCCGCTCTGGATCACGTTGTCGATCTTGAAGTCGCAGTACACCAGGCCCCGGCCGTGCAGGTAGCCCAGGGCCGGCAGCGCCTCCAGCGCGTACGCGATCCCCTGCTCGACGGGCAGCGGTTCGCGCCGGCCGTCCGCGGTGCGGCGCTCGTTGGCGATGTCCTTGAGCGACTTCCCGCCGACGTACTCCATCACGATGTAGCCGTCGGTGGAGCCGGTGCGCAGGTCCGGGTGCTCGGCGAAGTTGATGATCCGGACGATGTTCGGGTGGTCCACCTCGGCCAGGAACCGCCGCTCGGCGACGGCCGCCGCGAGCGCGTCCTCGTCCCCGGTGTCCAGCAGGCCCTTGAGCACCACCCACTTGTCGTGGACCCGCCGGTCCACCGCCAGGTAGATCCAGCCGAGCCCGCCGTGCGCCAGGCAGCCCACCACCTCGTACTGCCCGCCGACCAGGTCGCCGCGGCGCAGCTTGGGCGTGAACGAGTACGGCGTGCCGCATTTGGTGCAGAAGCCGTCCGGGCGGCCGGGGCGGCCGTTCTTCTCCCGGCCCACCGGGGTCTCGCACTTGGAGCAGAACCGCTTGCGCTCGGGCACCTCGGGGTTGGCCAGCACCGCCTGGGACGGGTCGGCCGCCTCGACGGTCGGCACGGTGACCAGGCCGGCGCCCAGCCGGTTGCGGGTGCCGGCGGTGGAGCCGCCCCGGGTGGAGCGGACCGAGAGGGAGCGGCTGCTGCCGGTGCGGGTCGAGCGGTGCGAGCGGGAGCGGCCGGACATCGAGCGGGCCGAGCTGGTGCGGACCGACAGCGAGCGGGCCGAGCCGTCGTGGCCGGAGCCGTTCCGGCCAGGGCCGGGGGAGACTCGGGCGGAGGGGACGTGGGGCTGGGTGACGCCGGTGTCACCGCCGGGCGGGGTCAGGCCGCACTCGTCGCAGTAGCCGTCCGGGTCGATGGTGCCGGAGCAGTCGCGCGGGCAGGGCGCGCCGGGGCCGGCGGCCGCCGGTGCCCCCGCCACCGGTGCCCCCGTGGCCCCTGTCGCCCCCGCGCCCGGTGCCCCCGCCGCCGCTCCGGTCGTCGCGGTGGTTCCGCCCGCCGGGGCGAGCCCGCACTCGTCGCAGTAGCCGTCGGCGTCGATCCTGCCGCTGCCGGAGCACTCCGGCCGTTCGCACGTCCCGCCCATCACCCTCAGCCCCCCTGGACCTGTCCGTCGGCCGGCTCCTGGCCGGCCGCCTCCTGTGCCTGCCCGGCCTCGGTCTGGGCCGGGCGCAGCGACTGCTGGAACCGGGCCACCGCGGCGGCCGCCGCCCGCAGGTCGCAGGGCGCGCTCCACAGCAGCCAGCGCGCCTTCTCGTACCGTTCGATCACTTCCGGGTCCTCGGAGACCCGCAGCCGGGCCGCCATCGCCTTGTAGGCGTCCAGCCGGCCGCGCAGCTCGGCCCGGACGGCCAGCGGCTGGGTCACCTCGGTGAGCGACTGCCGGGCCCGGCCCAGCTCCTTGGCGGCGGCGTCCTCCAGCGTGTCCAGCAGCGGCGCCAGCCGGCCCCACTGCCCGGCCTGGCGCAGGTCCAGGGCCGCGACGATCCGTTCGCGCAGCGCCGAGGCCGGTCCGGGCACCGCCGGGACGTCGCTGGACGCTATCTTCGCCAGCACCTCGCCGCGCGCCCGGCGGGCCTCGGCCAGGGTGGCGTCGGCCCGCTGGAGGAGGTCGCCGACGCCCTGGAGGCGCTCCTCGGCCTCGTCGCGCAGCCGCAGCAGGTCCTCCAGCTCCAGCCGGACGCCGTCCAGCGCCCGCCCGGCCCGGTCGAACCGCTCGGTGTCGACCACCCCGGCCGGGCCGGCGAAGGCCGAGCCCTCCGGGACGGTGCCGCGCTGGGCGGGCACCCGGGCCGGGCGCCACAGCGCCAGCGGGTCCCCGTGCACCTCGGCGCGCAGCCCGGTGAGGTCCTGCTCGATCCCGGCCAGGTCGTCGCCCAGCGGGTGGCTCCCGGTGCGCACGCCGAGCGAGGCGGCGAGGGTGCGCACCCGCTGGAGCTCGGCCAGCAGCAGGTCGATCCGGGCGGGCAGCGCCGACCAGACGGCGTCGGCGGCGCTGACCACCTCCAGCACGGTGGCGTACCAGGAGTTCATCCGGACCATCAGCGCGTCCAGGCTGATCCGCTCGACCAGCCTGGCCGGCGCGCCGAGCACCTGCGGGCCGTCCGGCACCACCCCGCCGGGGACGGTCACCGCGTCGCCGGTCAGCAGTTCGCTCAGCTCGGCCAGTTCGGGCGCGCCGGGCTTGGCCTTGCGGGCCCGGACGGCGCGCGCCGAGGCCAGCGCCTCGGAGTAGCGGTCGAACAGCGCCCAGAGCAGGGGCAGGCCCTTGCCGGCGACGGACCAGCGCTCCAGGGTGCGTCCGGACAGCTCGGCGCCGTCCAGCAGCCGCAGGCCCGAGTGGTCCTGGAGGGCGAGCAGCGCCGACTCGACCGCGTCCCGCTCCGCGCCGAGGCGGGCGAGCGCGCGGTCGACCTCCTCCCGGTTCAGTACCGGGCCAGCCGATGCCGCCACCGCGGTGTCCTTCCTTCCTCGCGTGCGATCCCGACGTGCCTGACGTTCCTGACGTGCCTGACGTGCTGGACGTACCGGACGTGCGGTCCCACGACAACCCCCGTGTCCACCACCGGTCTCCCCGTGGTGATCGTCCCGAACCCTAGCCGGTGGCCGTTCGGGCGGAGCGGGCGCGGGGCGTCAAGGCACCGTCAACGCCCCGCTGACGGCCCGCGCGCTACCTCCCCCGCGCCGTCCCCCGCGTCGCCCCCGGACCGGCCCGGGGCGGACCCCGGGGCGGCCCCGACGCCGGCTCAGCGGGTGCCCGGCCAGTAGCGGTCGGCCTCGTTGAGCATGTACGGCTTGAGCCAGTGCTCGTACGAACGGGCCCAGTCGCCGCGCGCGTAGTAGTCGGCCAGGACCTGGTTGACGCGGGCGGTCAGGTCGGTGCTGTCCTTCAGCATGGCGACGCCGACCACCTCCGGCTGGGCCTCGCCGTCCACGATCCGCACGGTCTGGTCCTGCGCGGCCTGACCGGCCGCCAGGCCGTTGTCGGTCATGGTCGCGTCGACCTTGCCGAGCTGCATCAGGACCAGGCAGTCCAGCTGGTTCTCCACCGTGACGACCTGCCGGGCGGTCTTCTTCTCCGTGACCACGGTCAGCGCGGTGGAGCCGGCGGCGGCGCAGACCCGCTGGTCCTTGACGGCGTCGTCGATGTTCTTCGCCGGCGAGGCCGTCGGCACCAGGACGCGCTGGGTGATGTTGAAGTACGGCTTGGAGAAGGCGACGTCCTCCATCCGCTTGCAGTTGATCGTCATGGTGCGGACGATCAGGTCGACCCGGCCCTTCTTGATGGCGTCGATCCGGTCGGCCGTGGCCACCGGCTTGAGCACCACCTTCTCCGGGTCGCCCATGACGGCCGCGCCGATCGCCCGGGCGAGGTCGATGTCGAAGCCCTCGATCTGGCCGGTGTTCGGGTTGCGGGCGCCCCAGCGGTAGCTGTTCTGGTCCACGCCGATCACCAGGCTGCGCCTGGCCTTGATGGCCTTCACGGCCGGGCCGTCGTCGGTGCTCGGCGGCACGCTCTTCGTGACGTCGCAGCCGTCGGCCTGCTCCTGCTGGTCCTGCTGGTCCTGCTTCGCCCGGTGCACGGCCGCCGGCGCGGCGCCGACCGGGCCGCCCCCGGCGAGCACGGCCGCGCCGGCCGCCAGCAGGGCCACCGCGACGGCGGGCCTGGTCCTCCTCCCGGAACCGCCGGAACCACTGGAACCTCTGAAGCTCCTGAAACCCCTGGTGCGCATCGGTCGCTCTCCCCCTTGCCCGTTACCGGTACTCGGCCAGTCGCCGGCCCAGGCCGCGCAGCGCGGCGGCCGCGGCCACCAGGCCGAGCAGCGCGGCGGCGACGGCGGCGGTGCGCAGGTCCCCGCCGGTGCCCTCGGCGGCCTGCTTGAAGCGGTCCTGCTCGATGTCGGCGGCCTGGGCGAGCGCCTTGTCGGTGGCGTTGAAGGAGGCGTCGGCGGTGGCCGCGTCGCCCTTGGCCGTCACGGTGGCCTCCAGTGCGCCCTGGTAGTCGGCCTCGAACACCTCCCGCTTCCGGGCCTCGTCGTGCCGTTTGCGCCACTCGTCGAACTGCTTGGCGGCCTCCCGGACGCCCGGCTGGGCGGCCGAGGGGGCCAGGCGGAGGGCCTCCGGCAGCGAGCCGGCGGACCGGTCCGCCGGGACGTCCGTGGTGCCGGCGAGGTCTCCGACGGCCTTCGTCCACTGGTCGGCGTACTTGGTGGTCGAGCCGCGGGCGACGAAGTGGAGGTTCTCCGCCAGCCGGGCGGTCAGCACGTCCGCCCGGGCGGTGTTGAGCGCCTTCAGCGGGGCCGCGCCCTCGTGGACGCTCCGCTTGAGCGCCGCGCTGGTGGTCAGACCGGTGACGGCCAGCCACAGCCCGCCGGCCAGGACGGCGGCGGTGGCGCCCAGCAGCCCGATGTTGAACACCCGGTTGGTGCGGCGGAACAGCGTGAGCTGCACCCAGGCCAGCGCGGCCAGGGTGACCAGCGCCAGGCCGTACGCCGCCCACGGCACCGCCTTGGCCTCGGCGTAGTCGTCGGCCAGCTCCTGGTTCTCGGCCGCGGCCAGTTCGGCGGCGGCCGGCAGCAGCACGGTCTGCATCTGCTCGGAGGCGTACCGCAGGTAGGCGCCGCCGAGCGGGATGCCCTGCCGGTTGTCGGCCCGCGCGGTCTCCACCAGGCCGGCGTAGGCGGGGAGTTGCTGGTTCAGCCGGGAGAGCGAGCCCTGGGCGGGCGAGGTCGCGGTGGTCCGGGCGGCGGCCTGGGCGATCAGCTTGGCGGCGGTGGCGATGTCCTGCTCGTAGCGGGTGCGGACCGCGTCGGGCTCGGCGCCGGCCAGCAGGAAGCCGCTCGCCGCGGTGGTGGCGGCGTCGGCCAGGCTGCGGTGGATCTCGGCGGCGTCCCGGCTGAGCGGCTGGCTGTACGAGACCACCCGGTCGGCGGCCTGCGCCCTGGTCTCCAGCTGCCAGGCGGTGAGCCCGCCGAAGGTGACGGTGAGCACCGCGAGCACCACGCCGGCCAGTCGCAGCCGCCCTGGGGGCGTGCGAGTGGCCTGTGCGAGCCGGGCGCGCACGCCGGTGGCGACGGCCGCCGGAGGGCGCTTCTCGGGCGCCCCACCGGGTCTGGCCGCCGGGGGCGCCCCGCCGGACTTCGCGAGCGGGGCCGATCCGGGGACGGCCGGTGCCCCCGGTGCGGCCGCCGCCACCGGCACGGCCGTCGCCACCGCGGCGCCCGGCGCCCCCGGCAGCTGGTTCGGCCGTGCCGGGAACGCGGCGCCGGACGCGCCGTTGCCTACTGGTGTTGCCACCCGCCTCATCCTCCCCTGGGGCCGGGCCCGTCCCCGGGGCCCGACCGATGGCAGCAGTATGGCCGTGACTCCCCCCGACCACACCTGACTTGCGCCGATCTTGAGCATGTCGTGCACGTCCCCCGGACGGCCCGTGGCACCGGCGCGGCCGGTGCCGTCGGCGCCGTCGGTGCGGCCCGTACGGTCCGTACGGTCCGTACGGCCCGTACGGTTCGTGCCGCTCCCGCCGGTCGTCTCCTGCCGGTCGTCCCGAGAGGTGGCGAACCGTCCGACGCGGGCCGCACCCTACGCGGTTCCCCCGGCCGGGCGGAGCGCGGGGGTCCGGTTGCGGGCGGGCTTTCCCGGGTGCGGCGACCCCTCGCTCCGTACGATGGAGGTATGCGCCTGCTTGGAACGATCTCGCCCGACCGTCCGCTGCTCGTCGTCGCCGTGCGCGAGGAGGCCGCCCACCTGGACGACCGCCTGCCCGTGCTGCTCACCGGGATAGGGAAGGTCAACGCCGCCGTCGCGCTGGCCACCGTCCTCGCGCAGGGCGAGAAGCCGTCCGAGGTGATCAACCTCGGTACGGCCGGCGCGCTGCGCCCCGGCTGGGAGGGCACCCACCACGTGGTCCAGGTGATCCAGCACGACCTCGACACCGCCGCCCTGCACGCGCTCACCGGGCGTGAGTACGGGGCCCCGCTGGTGATCGGCAAGGGCGACGGCCCGGTGCTGGCCACCGGCGACCTCTTCGTCTCCGACACGGACGCCCGCGACCGGCTCGCCGAGCACGCCGACCTGGTGGACATGGAGGGCTACGCCGTCGCCACCGTCGCCCACCGCGCCGGGCTGCCGGTGCGGCTGGTCAAGCACGTCAGCGACCAGGCCGGGGACGGTGCGGAGCACAGCTGGAAGGAGGCGGTGGACGACTGCGCCCGGAAGCTGGCCGACTGGGTGGTCGCGCAGGGCTGGTGACGTCCTCTCAGGGGCTGGTCAGGGTGGCGCGGTGACCGGGGGGACGCAGGGCCGACCGGGCTTGACCGGGGAGGGCGCGGCCGCCCTCCCCGCCCCGCCTCCCGGGTCAGCCGTTCCGGAAGTCGGTGAGGTCCAGGCCCGCCAGCCGCTCCGGGTCGGTGAGCACGTCGATCGCGACGATCGCGCCGTCCACCACGGTGAACGCCATGACCGACAGCGGCCGGCCGTTGTCGCCGATGACCACCGCGCCCGCGGTGCCGTTGACCAGCGCCGGGCGGGCGAACGGGGACAGCGTGCCCCACAGGACGGCCTGGCCGGCCACCGTGCCGGCGCCCGAGAGCACCACGGTGTGCCGGGCCAGCAGCGCGCCGCCGTCCGAGCGCAGCACCACGTCCGGGTCGAGCACGGCGAGCAGCGCGTCCAGGTCGCCGTTGCGGGCGGCGGCGAAGAACGCGTCCACGGCCGCCCGCTGCCGGCCGAGGTCCGGGTCGGGCGCGGGCGCCTGCCCCTGCACCTTGCGGCGGGCCCGGCTGGCCAGCTGGCGGGTGGCGGCGGCGGTCTTCTCGATCAGCGGGGCGATCTCCTCGAACGGCACCGCGAACAGGTCGTGCAGCACGAAGGCGACCCGCTCGGCCGGTGACAGCGACTCCATCACCACCATCAGCGCCAGCCCGACCGAGTCCGCGAGCATCACCTCCTGCTCCGGGTCCACCACGCCCTCGCGCCGCAGCAGCGGGTCCGGGATGCGCGGCGGGCCCGGCTCGCCGCCCGGCCCGGCGGGCTCCAGCGGCTCCTCGCGGCGCTGGGCGCGGGTGCGCAGCAGGTTCAGGCAGACCCGGGAGACCACCGTGGTCAGCCAGCCGCCGAGGTTGTCCACCCCGGCGGTGTCGGTGCGGTCGTAGCGGAGCCAGGCCTCCTGGAGGGCGTCCTCGGCCTCGCTGATCGAGCCGAGCATCCGGTACGCGACCGCGCGCAGGTGCGGGCGGTGCTCCTCGAAGAGCGCGGTCCGGGCGGATTCCCCGTCCACCTTCTCGTCCACGTGTCACATTCCTTCGTCGCCGGGGGTCAGGGCAGCAGGAGTCACCCAACAACGGCCGCGGCGGGGAGATCAACTCCCCTCCCGGGACGAATCGGAGACGGTCATGACGAAGAACACGGTGCTGGTCACCGGAGGTACCGGGACCCTGGGCCGGCAGGTGGTCCCGCTGCTGCGCGCGGCCGGCCTGCCGGTGCGGGTGCTCAGCCGGCGGGAGCGCCCGGACGCCGGTGGCGTCGCGTACGTGCGCGGCGACCTGCTCGGCGACCCGGCGACGGCGGCCGCCCGGCTGGACGAGGCGCTGGCGGGCGTGGGCACCGTGCTGCACCTCGCGGGCGGCCCCAAGGGCGACGACGTCGCCACCCGGCTGCTGGTCGCCGCCGCCCGGCGGGCCGGGGTGCGGCACCTGGTGTACATCTCGGTGATCGGCGCGGACCGGCTGCCGCTCGGCTACTTCCGGGCCAAGCACGCCGCCGAGCGGGCGGTGGCCGAATCGGGCCTGCCGTACACGGTCCTGCGGGCCGCGCAGTTCCACGACCTGGCGTTCACGGTGGCGGAGAAGACGGCCCGGCTGCCGCTCGTCCCGGCCCCCGGCGGGGTCCGCTGGCAGCCCGTGGACGTACGGGAAGTCGCCGCCCGGCTGGTGGAGTTGGCGCTGGGCGAGCCGGCCGGGGCGGTGCCCGACCTGGCCGGTCCGACGGTGTACGCGATGGAGGAGCTGACCCGCGGCTACCTCGCGGCGCGCGGCCGCAGCCGCCGGCGGCTGCCGCTCCGGGTGCCGGGCAAGGTCGGGCGGGCGTACCGGGCGGGGGAGAACCTGGCCCCGGCGGGCGCCGACCACGGGCGGCGGACCTGGGAGGAGTACCTGGCGGAGCGGCTGGCGGCCTGACGGCCGTCGGTGGCGGCCCGCTGTCGGTGACGGTCCGTAGGCTGGCCGCCGTGCCCCTCCTCGACGCCGTCCGCGCCGACTCCGCCGCCGCGCTCGGGCTCAGCGGCCCCCCGGCCGCCGCGCTCGGGCCCGACGTCCCCCGGCCTTCGGGGCCCTGGCGCGGCTGCGGGAGCTCGCGCTGGGCCCCGGGGCGTCGTACGTGCTGCTCAATGCCGAGGAGGGCGACGCCTACGAGCCGCTGTTCAGGCCCGGGCGGCTCCGGTGACGTCCTCGGTGGTCACCACCTTGGCGAAGCGCATCGCGTGCAGGGTGGCGGCCGTGGCGCGGGCGAGGTCGGCGGCCGGGATGGTGGTGCCGTCCGGGCCGGCCATGTCGAAGGAGTGCATGGCGTCGGTGGGGAAGATCGCGTCGTAGCCGAGGTTGCCGGCCATCCGGGCGGTGGTCTCGCAGCACACGTTGGTGATGATCCCGGTGACCACCACCTGCCGGGCGCCGCGCTCCTGCAGCCAGGCGTGCAGGTCGGGGGTGCCGTAGAAGGCGCTGTTGACGGTCTTGGTGACGTGCAGCGCCGGGGTGAGCCCGGCGACGAAGTCCTTCAGGTCGTGCCCCGGGGTGCCCCCGGCCAGCGGCGTGCCCGGGCCGTCGTGCTGCACGGTGACGATCGGGCGGTCGGTGTCCTGCCAGGCGGTGATCAGCTCGGCCATCCGCTGCTCGGCCTGCGGGTTGTCGCGGGGGCCGAAGGCGGGGGCCTCGAAGCCCTTCTGGACGTCGATGAGCAGCAGGACGGCGTCGGGGTCGAGGGCGAGGGGGGCGTCGAAGGCGTCGAGGTTCGTCATGCCGTCCATGGTGGTCGGCGGGGCCGGGGAGGCGTGATGGGCGGAGATGCCGACCATCGATAGATTCCTGCCATGCGTACGGTGGGTTGCCTGATCTTCGACGGTGTCCGGGCCTTCGACTACGCCGTGATCGGCGAGGTGTGGGCGAACCGGGCCATCCGGCCCGGCCAGCCCCTCTTCGACCTGCGGGTCTGCGGGCCGGAGGGCGCCCGGGTGCGGCTGGGCGGCGGGCTGGAGCGGCTCCCCGACCACGCCCTGGGCGCGCTCACCGACTGCGACCTGGTGGTGGTGCCGGGCGTCGAGGACCCGGGGGCCCGGCACGCCCCGGAGGTCCTGGGCGCCCTGCGGGCCGTCGCCGCGGCGGGCGTCCCGATCGCCTCGCTCTGCGCGGGCGCCTTCGTCCTCGCCGAGGCCGGCCTGCTGGACGGCCGCGAGGCCACCACCCACTGGGCGCTCGCCCCCGAACTCGCCCGCCGCTTCCCGGCGGTGACGGTCCGGCCCGAGGTGCTCTTCACCGGCGGCGACGGCCTGTGGACCTCGGCCGGCGTCGCGGCGGGCATCGACCTCTGCCTGCACCTCGTCCGCACCGCCCACGGCCAGCGGGCCGCCGCCACCATCGCCCGCGCCATGGTCACCGCGCCCTTCCGGGCGGGCGGCCAGAACCAGTTCCTGCCCTCCCCGGTCCCGGACGCCGCCGTCGGCGACGACCCGCTGGCCCGCCTCCGCGCCGAGGTCCTGGCCTCCCTCGACACCCCCTGGACGGTGCGCCGGATGGCCGCCGCCGCCCTGATGTCCGAACGCACCTTCGCCCGTCGTTTCACCGCCACCACCGGCACCACCCCGATGCGCTGGCTCCTCGACCAGCGCGTCCTCACCGCCCAGCGCCTCCTGGAGGAGACCGACCTGCCCGTCGACACCGTCGCCACCCACTGCGGCTTCGCCTCCGCGGTCTCCCTGCGGCCGGTCTTCGTGGACCGGGTCGGCGTCGCCCCCCGCGAGTACCGTCGGGCCTTCCGCGGCCGCGAGGACGGCTGAGCGGTTCGGACCGGCTGAACCGGTGGACGTCATCCGGGAGTTGATGGAGCGGCGGTGGCGGGGCGGCGGGGGCCGGTTGCTGCGGAGAGGGCGAAGACCAGCAGGCCGAGGGCCGTCATGGCGGCGCCGGCGAGGTTGGTGAGGGGGAGGGCGGTGCCGGGGTGGGGGCCGCCGTGTTCGATGACGGCGGCGCCGAGCAGGGAGCCGAGGGTGATGCCCACGCCGAAGGCGGCGGTGTTGGCGGTGCCGACCAGGGCGGAGTCGCGGCCCGCGACCCGCAGGACGTAGGCCTGGGTCGGGGTGAGCAGGCCGAAGCCGCAGAAGCCGAGCAGGAAGAGGGTGGCCACGGCCGCGCCCTTGTGGTGGACGGTGGCGGTGAAGAGGGCGAGCGTGAGGGCGAGGGCCGCGAACAGGGCCGCCGTCGTCGGGACGAGGGCGCGGTCGGCGGCCCGGCCGGCCAGCCAGTTGCCCGCGACCAGCCCGGCGCCGTAGACGGCCAGCAGCCAGACCACGTCGCCCGTTCCGAAGCCGGTGACGGCGGTCAGCATCGGCTGGACGAAGGTGAAGGAGGCGAACAGCCCGCCGAAGCCGACGGCCGTCGCGGCGAGGGCCAGCCAGAGGCGGAGGCCTGCGAAGACGGCCAGTTCGGCGCGGAGCGAGGGCGCGGCGGAGGCGGGGGCGTCGGTGGGGGCGGTGTCCGTGCGGGGGAGGAGCCGCAGCAGGCCGAGCAGTCCCGCCGCGCCGAACACGGCGACCAGCACGAACGCCCCGCGCCAGCCCCAGGCCTGCCCGGCCAGGGTGCCGATCGGCAGGCCGAGCACGTTGGCCAGGCTCAGCCCGGTGAACACCAGGGCGATCGCGGCTCCCCGCCGGGCCGTCGGGACGAGCCGGGAGGCCACGACGGAGGCGACGCCGAAGAAGGCGGTGTGGGTGCACCCGGTGAGGAAGCGGGTGGCCAGGAGCAGGCCGAAGGTCGGTGCGAGGGCCGAGGCGAGGTTGCCCGCCGTGAACAGCAGCATCAGCAGGACGAGCAGGCGCCGGCGGGGCATCCGCAGGGTGAGCAGGGCGAGCGCCGGACCGCAGGCCTGGCCGACGGCGTAGGCGGTGGTGACCAGCCCGGCGCGGGCGACGGTGACGTCGAAGTCGGTGGCGAGGGCGGTCAGCAGGCCGTTCGTGACGAACTCGGTGGTGCCGACGGCGAAGGCGCTGACGGCGAGCGCGAGCAGGGCGGGGGGCATGGCGGTGGAGGGTCCTTGGCTGGGGCGGGGCCGGGGCGCGGCCGGACGGGGCCATGCTCCGGCGCCCCGCGCGCCCCCGGCCAGCCACCTGTCGTTCCTACTCCTCGGAGGGTCACCCACGGCGCTGGCCTGCGGAAACCTTCCGCCGTAGCCTCGGTGGGCATGGGAGCCAACAGCGAGCTGGGCGAGTTCCTGCGCCTGTGCCGCGCCGCCGTCACCCCGGCCGAGCTGGGCCTGCGCGTGCCGGCCGAGCACCGGAGGGTGGCCGGGCTGCGCCGGGAGGAGCTGGCCGGGCTGGCGGGCATCAGCGTCGCCTACTACACCCGGCTGGAGCAGGGGCGCAGCACCAACGCCTCGGACCAGGTGCTCGACGCGATCGCCCGCGTCCTGCGCCTGGACGCCACCCAGCGCACCCACCTGGGCGACCTCGCCCGCCGCCCGCCCCGGGCCGTACGGAGCCGCCCTCCGGTCGAGCAGCCGGACCCGCGCTCGGTGCACCTCCTCGCCTCGCTGGACCAGGTGCCCGCCCTGCTGCTCGGCCGCCGCAACGACGTGCTCGCCTGGAACCGGCTCGGCCACGCGCTGCTCGCCGGACACCTCCCGTACGGGGCGCCGGACGATCCGGCCACCCGGCCGTCGATGAGCCGGCTGCTGTTCCTGGACCCGCGCACCCGCGCGCTCGAACGGGACTGGGAGCACTACGCCCGCACCCACGTCGGCTACCTGCGGCTGGTCGCCGGGCGGTACGGGGAGGACCGCGAGCTGGCCCGGCTGATCGGCGAACTCAGCATGAAGAGCCCGGAGTTCGCCGCCTGGTGGGCGGGCGGGAACGTGCGGGAGTGCACCTTCGGCAGCAGGACGCTGGACCATCCGGCGGTCGGGCCGCTGGAGGTGACGTACCAGGTGTGGCTCCAACCCGACCGGCCGGACCACCGGTTGGAGGTCTACACCCCCGGCCCGGACCCGGCCGCCGCCGCGGCGCTCGACGCGCTGGCGCGGTCGCGGCAGCCGTAGCGGGGGAGAAGGGGAGAAGCCGACGGGGTGGCGGCCCTCAGCGCCGCCACCCCGTTGGCTTCTCGGCACGGGGCCCGTGGCGTGTTGAGCCAAACCCCACCTTGGGGTGAAGCCGGGTGGGGATTCCCGTGGGGACCGGTGCCGGTTCGGTGTGCGGCCGCCACTCCGGCCGCGCACCCCGGCCGCCACCTGGTGGCCGCGCACGGCGCGGTCCGGCGGGTGCGGTCCGGCGGGTGCGGGCCTTCAGGCCGTGGCGGCCGCGCGCAGCCGCTTCTTGTCCGGCTTGCCGACGGGCGTCAGCGGGATCTCGTCGACGAGGTGCAGCACCTCGGGGGCGAAGATCCGCCCCTTGCGCTCGGTGACGAACGCGCGGAGGGTGTCCAGGTCGGGCCGCTGCCCCGGGGCGGGGACGACGGCGACGTGGACGTGCTCCGCCTCCTGGTCGTCGCGGACGCCGAAGACGGCGCAGCGGGCGACCGCCGGGTGGGTGAGCAGGAGGTCCTCCACCTCGGAGGGGTAGACGTGGCCGCCGACCACGATGATCAGGTCCTTGACCCGGTCGGAGAGGTAGAGGTAGCCGTCCTCGTCGAAGTAGCCGACGTCCCCGGTGTTCAGCCAGCCGTCCCGGAGCACCGCGGCGGTGAGGTCGGGCCGCTTCCAGTACCCGGCCATGACGGCGTCGGAGCGCAGGTGGATCCCGCCCTGTTCGCCGGTCGGCAGGTCGGTGCCGTCGTCGGAGCGGATCGCCACCTCGACGCCCGGGACGGGGCGGCCGACCGGGACCTGGCCGCCGGGGCCGATCCGGTCGTGCTCCTGCGGGGTGAGGAAGGAGATCAGCTGGGCCTCCGACATCCCGTAGAGGCCCACCAGGACCGGCCCGAAGACCTTGAGCGCCTCGCGGATCCGGGTCGGTGAGGCGGCGCTGCCCCCGTAGGAGAGGTACCGCAGGCTGGACAGGTCGGTGCGGCCGATCGCCGGGTGGTCGAGCAGCTGGTGGAGCAGCGGCGGCAGCACCCAGAGGTCGGTGATGTGCTCGCGCTCGATGGCGGCCAGGACCGCGCCGGGCTCGAAGGAGCGCTGGAGGACCACCGTGCCGCCGTGCTGGAGGGTCAGGTCGGCGAAGATGCCGGCCAGGTGGGCGAGCGGGGTGGCGGCGAGGAGGCGGGGCGCGCCGGCGGCGGGGTCGCTGCCGATCGGGGCGTCGAAGATGTGGCGGTACGGCCCGTGCAGGCTGAGGATGCCCTTGGGGATGCCGGTGGTGCCGCCGGTGTGGCGGATGCTGAGGTCGTCCTCCGGCCCGACCCGGACGTCCGGGGGTTCGGCGGGGCGGTGGGCGGAGGCGGCGATGACGTCCTCGCCGAGGGCGGCGGGGTCGCCGCCGGGTCCGGGGCCGAGGGTGAGGACGGTCGGCACGTCGATCAGCGGGAGCAACTCGGCGGCCTCGGCGTACCGTTCGGCGTCCACGAGCAGCACGGTGGTGTCGACGCTCGCCGTGATCTCGGCCAGGACCGGGGTGCTCATGCCGTCGTACAGGTTCACCACCCGGGCGCCGGCGAGGCCCGCCGCGTACCGGGCACTCAGGGCCTCGGGGGTGTTGCCGGTCAGCAGGGTCACGGTGGTGCCGCGGGCGGCGCCCCGGGCGATCAGCTCGTGGGCGAGGCGGTAGCCGGCGGCGGCGAATTCGCCGGCGGTGATCTCGGCGCCGTCGGCGGTGACGACGGCCTGCCGGTCGGGATCGGCGGCGAGGGTCTGGAGGATCAGAGCGGGACCGCTGACGAACTCCGCGTCGGGCATGGCTACTTCTTCCTTGTAGTTTGCAACCATGTCCACAGGCTAACCCCAACCTCCGCCCCTGGTCCGGGAACTGCCGAGGAGGGCCGAATGTGATCGTCCGTCACCCGGACAGGGGAATGATCGCGGGCGCGCGCCTGTTTCGGGGCGCACACCCGCTGAGGGGCCCGCGTGGTCAGAACGCCGCCGGGGGCCGGAGGGCGAGGTCGGTGGCGGTGGCCCAGTGCTCGGTCGCGGCGGTGACGATCGCGTAGCCGGGCTGGGAGGGGAGCCGGGAGATCAGGGCGCTGCGGCAGCCGTGGCTGCGGTGGACCTCGACGGGGACGGGGACGCCGTGGAGCCGGACCTCGCCGGGGGTGGGCGGGCCGTCCGGCGGGGCGAGGTGGATGCGGGGGTCGAGGCGGTCCGAATTCGCCAGGAAGGTGGAGAGTTGGGACCGTGGGGTGGTGAGGGAGCCCACCCGGTGGCCGGACGGGACGGGGCGCGAGGTCTGGACGACGGCGACGAGTTCGCCGTCCAGGTGGTAGTTGAGGTCGAGGTGGCAGAGGTAGCCGTCGGAGGACAGCCGCCCCAGCAGGAAGCGCCACCCGCGCGGGGCGTCGCGGAGCACGGCGATCTGCTCGCCCCACTCCTCGGCGGTCTCGCGGTGCGTCGGTATGCGGATGCCGTGCGGGCGGGTGTCGCGGAACAAGGGCTCCCCCAACGGGCTGGTGGTGACCGGGCGTCGGCACGATGATCGCGCCGCGAGGGGCACCGCGGGAGGGGGAGACGACTTTTCGGCCGTTCGCCGCGTCGGCGGATTGCTTCGGGCCGGGGTGGGACAGAAGCTTCGGGGCGTCGGCTTCGGCGGCGTCGCGGGGACATCCGGGCAACGGCCCGGTGAACCGCGGTCGACGCTGGTCGAACGGCAGCGGCAACCGGACGGGGGACGGAACATGGGTCAGGGCGGTGTCGCGACGTTCCGTGCGGGGGCGGCGCGGCGCCCGGTCGGCCTGGGAAGACGGGCGCTAGCCGCGGCCCACGTACGGCATGGCGCTGGGCATGACCAGGACGGACTGGATGTTCACCCCGAGCGGCAGTCCGGCCATGGTCCGCACCATGTCGACCACGTGCCGCACGTCCATGGTCGGTTCGACCCGCCGTGAGCCGTCGGCCTGGAGGACGGCCGGCTGGGGGTGGTCGGGCGGGGTCACGTTCCCGATGTCGATCTGGCCGCAGGAGATGTCGTGGCGGCGGCCGTCCAGGGACAGCGAGCGGGTCAGCCCAGCCACCGCGTGCTTGGCGGCGGTGAAGGCGGCGGAGTCCGGGCGGGGCGTCTGTGCGGAAGGCGCGCCGTTGTTGATGATCCGTCCGCCGCGCGGGGTCTGACGCTTCATGATCCGGAAGGCCGCGCGCGAGCAGAGGAAGGTGCCGGTGGCGATGGAGTCCATCACGCGGTGCCAGTCCTCGACGGCCACGTCCTCGGTCGGGGTGTACGGCATGACGTCGGCGGCGTTGTTGAACAGGAGGTCCAGCCGTCCGAACCGTTCCTCGACGAACTCGAACAGGCCGTCCACGGCCACCGGGTCGGTGATGTCGGCGGGGAAGGGGACGGCGCGGTCGCGGTCGGCGGGGGCGGCGAGCCCGGCCGTCTCCGCGAGCGGCTCCTTGCGGCGGCCGACCAGGACCACCGTCCAGCCGTCCGCCAGCAGGCCCAGCGCGCTCGCCCGCCCGATGCCGCGCCCCGCCCCGGTGACGACCGCCGTCCGCTCCGCCATGCCCCACGTCCCCTCTGCTCCGCTCTGCTCTGCTCGCGATGCCGTCCGGCAGGAACCCGTCCCGACGAAGGGCACCCCGAGCGTGCCCGGACAACCCTCGACCAAACAGGAGTCGCACATGAATGGCCGTAACCCGGCGGCGCAGTCGAACGGCCGCAGCCCGGCGCACGTGGATATCCCCGACCCGGTACCGGGCCGGACCGACGGCAGCCGGCAGTGGTTCGAGCGGGCCAAGGAGTCGCTGGCGGGCGGCGTCAGCTCCTCCGCCCGGCTGACCTCGACCGGCCCGGACCCCTACCCGCTCTACCTGGTGGGCGGTTCGGGCGCGCGGGTCCGGGACGTCGACGGCAACACGTACGTGGACTACCTCGCCGGCTACGGGAGCGCGGTGCTGGGCCACGCCGACCGGCAGCTCGCCGAGGCGCTCGGCGCCGTCCTGGGCGCCGGCACGATGTTCGGCACCTGCAACACGGTGGAGGTCGAACTCGCCGAGCTGATCAGGGAGATGGTGCCCTGCGCGGAGCTGGTCCGGTTCGCCAACTCGGGCAGCGAGGCGGTGCAGGGGGCGGTGCGGGCCGCCCGCGGGTACACCGGGCGGTCCAAGGTCCTCAAGTTCGAGGGCCACTACCACGGTTGGTCGGACACCCTGGCCGTCTCCAACCGGCCCGACCCCGCCGAGGCCGGGCCGTACGGCGCGCCGCGCTCCGTGCCCCACTCGGCCGGCATCCCGGCCGGTGTCGTCGGCGACGTCGTGGTCTGCCCGTGGAACGACCCCGGGGCGCTGCGCGCGGTCCTGGACGCCCACCGGGGCGAACTCGCCGCCGTCGTCTGCGAACCGATCGTCGCCAACAACGCCTGCACCATGCCCGCGCCGGGATACCTGGCGCTGCTGCGGGAGGAGTGCACGGCGCGCGGCATCGTGCTGGTCTTCGACGAGGTCTGCACCGGCTTCCGCACCGGCCCCGGCGGCGCCCAGGCGCTGTTCGGGGTCGTGCCGGACCTCGCCGTCTACGCCAAGGCGCTCGGCGGGGGCCTGCCGATCGCGGCCTTCGCGGGGCGGCGCGAGGTGATGGAGCCGGTGGCCGAGGGACGGGTGAAGCACGGCGGCACGTACAACGCCTCGCCGCTGTCCGCGACGGCCTCGCTGGTGACGCTGCGCAGGCTGAACCGGCCGGACACCGTGAAGCACATCGAGGAGAGCGGCCGACGGATCATGGAGGCCGTCCGGCGGGCCGCCCGGGACCGGGGCGTCCCCTGCGCGGTCCAGGGGGTGGGGGCGATGTTCCAGGTGGTGTTCACCGCCGACGGCGAGCCGACCCGGCACTACCGGGACCTGCTCCGCAGCGACCAGGCCCGCCACCACGCGTTCCGCCACGAGCTGCTCCGCCGGGGGATCCACGTCAACGCGTACGGGATGGCCTGCTGGTTCGTCTCGGCCGCCGTGACGGAGGACGACCTGGACGAGACCTGCGAGGCCGTGGAGGGCGCGTTCCGCACCCTGTGAGCCGGCGCTGTTGTGCGCGGGAAGTCGGCGGGGCCGACTTCCCGCGCGCGGCCGGGCGGAGGCGGGCAGGTCCACCGGTGACTGTCGGAGGCGGGTCGTACACTCGCGCGCGGCAAGGGAGTTCCGGCATACCGGAGTTGACCGGAGTTGACCGGCGTACGAGGGGGACTGTTCCATGGCGACGTTCGTGCTGATCCACGGCGCGGCTGCCGATTCCTGGTGCTGGGAGTCGCTGGCGACCGAGCTCCGGGGGCGGGGCCACGAGGTGGTCGCGCCGGACCTGCCGTGCGAGGACGACACGGCCGGGCTGGCCGAGTACGCGGACGCGGTGGTGGCGGCGGTGTCGTCGTCGGCTTCCGGCCGGGTCGGCCCGCTCGTGGTCGTCGCGCACTCCTTCGGCGGCTTCACCGGTCCACTGGTGTGCGCGCGACTGCCGGTGGACCTGCTGGTCATGCTCCAGGCCCAGGTGCCGGCGCCGGGGGAGACGCCGGGTGCGTGGTGGGAGAACACCGGCTATCCGGAGGCCCGCCGCGAGTCCGACCGCGGCAGGGGCGTGGCAGAGGGCGCGGAGGAGGACGAGCGCGCCCTCTTCCTGCACGACACCCCGCCCGCCCTGGCGGAGGAACTCCTCACCGAGCACGGGCGACGCCAGTCGGCCACGCCGTTCGGGACACCGTGGCCCCTGGAGGCCTGGCCGCAGGTGCCGACCAGGTTCCTGCTGGCCACCGGCGACCGCTTCTTCCCGCCCGCCTTCCTGCGCCGGCTCGTCCACGACCGGCTCGGCCTCCGGCCGGACGAGATGCCGGGCGACCACCTCCCGATGCTCGGCCACCCGGAAGAACTGGCCGAGCGCCTGGAGGCGTACCTGGCGGCGCTGTAGTCGGCCCGCATCGCGCGGAAGGTCGGCGGCGCGTGAACGCCGTCAGTCGGGGGCGTTCGGTCAGTCGGGGTTCTGTACGACCTTGATGGACTGCAGCTGGGCCGGCGTCAGTTGGGCCTCGGTGAGGCCGCGCTTGGTGAAGCGCGCGCGGGAGAGGTCGGCGCCGACGAAGGAACAGCCGCTCAGCACCGCGCCGGTGAGGTCCGCGCTGGCGAGCTTGGCGTGGTCGAAGTGGCAGTTCGTCAGGACGGCCCACTTGAAGCTGGTCTCGCTCAGGTCGGCGTGGCGGAAGTCGGCGCCCGAGGCCTTGCACCCCCGCAGCCTGGCCTGGGGGGCCGAGGCGCCCACCAGCTCCGTTCCCGTGAGGACGGCGCCGGACAGGTTCGCGTCCGGGATCCTGGTGTCCACCATGGTCGTGCCGGAGAGATCGCACCGGGTGAGGTCGGCCGAGGTGAGATCGGCGGAGTCCAGGTCGACACCGGTGAGGGTCGCCTCCACGAGTCGGGCGTCTCCCAGCTGCGCGTACTCCAGGGAACTGCCCGACAACAGGCTCGAACTCAGGTTGGCCCGCCACAACCGGGCCCCGTCCCAGACCAGGTTCCGGAGATCGAGCCGCGAAAGGTTGAAGTGGCCGCCGGAATACCGCTCGGGCAGACGGCCCAGGATCAGCACCGCCACCTGGACGTCCTCGGCCGGATCCGGCTCCGGGCTGGTGGAACCCCCGAGTGGGCGGGCCTCCCGGAGGAAGTCGCGCAGCATCGACGGCCAGGACGGCTCGGTGGCCTCCTGGTCCTGCGGCGGGGTGCGCCAGGCGAGCCGTTCCAGGCGGTAGAGGGCGGCGATGCGGCGCTCCGGGTCGGTGGACCGGAGCTCCTCCCGTAGCGCCGCATCCGTGGTGCCCGCCTTGGGGGGTGGCGCCGGAGCGTCCCGGTCCGCGTCGTCGGCGGCCAGCCAGAGCCGGTGGAAGCGTTCGACCTCGTCCTCCGGGTCCGGCTTCTGCCGCCCGACGGCGGTGCCGGCCAGGTACCGGACCATGGACTCCACCCGTGCCCAGGCGGGTACGGCCACGCCGTGCAGCAGTTGGCTCGCGGTGTCGTGGCTCACCGTCGTCGGCAGCTCGTCGCGCTGCTTGATGCCGAGGGAGATCTCGCGGAGGCTGGGCTTGCCCGCGCCCCGGTACAGCCCGTGCAGCGCTTCGACCAGGTCCCTGCGTGGCCCGGGCGGGAGCTTCTCACTGGTCGGAACGACGATTCCCGCCAAGGCCGCGCTACCCCTCGATGGACTGTCAGATTTCGTCCGTAACTGTCGGTCCATCATGAAGTGGCGGGGCGGTTCTGTCAGTTGAACACGGGTTCCTGGCGGCAGGCCTCCGGTTTCATCCGGTCTCATCGACCGGGCGCGGTGCTGCCTCCGTCCGCCGCCAGGGTTGATCCAGGCCGTGAGAGGCGGCCGTCCAAGGGATGAGGAGGAGCGCGATGTTCGAGCACGGTCGGCCCGGTGGGGCGGGACGGAGTGGCGAGGTGGCCGGACGGAGCCGTCGGTGGCGGGTCGTCCGGCGCACCGTCGCCCTGTACTTCGTCCGGGGCATGGCCACGGCGGCGGGCGGTGCCACCGTGACCGGCCTGCTCGCCTGGCTGGTCGCCCAGCGGGGCTAGTCCGGCGCCGCCCTAGCGCTGGAAGACCACTTCCGGATTGTCCGGCGAGGGGCCGTCCAGCAGCGGACCGTCGATCCCCTTCAGCGTCCGGTCGAAGAACGCCGTCACGTACTCGCGGGTGATCTCCACCCCGCGTGCCGGGGAGAGGGGCGGCGCTGGGAACCCGGCCTGCTCGTGCAGCAGGTCCAGGTCGCTGAAGCTGAAGTGGTCGGCGCCGGCGACCGTCAGCCACTTCTTGTAGCCGCCGAGGGCGTCCCAGGCCTGCCCCCACGTGGTGTCGCCGCCACCGGCCGGGTGGTTGTCGGGCGTACCCAGCATGAGGAACGGCCGGTTGATCTGGCCGGGCGTCGGGACCGGCTTGAAGGCGCCGTCCATGTTCACGCCGGCCCGTACGCGCGGGTCGGCGACCATCGCGGCGGAGGCCGCCGCTCCGCCGATGGAGTGTCCGGCCATGCCGATCTCGTGCTTGTCGATGAGGTGTGCCAGGCGCCACGCGGTATTGCCGTGCGTCAACTGGTCGATCAGGAAGGACACGTCCCGCGCGCGGTTGGTGGGGATGGAGTCGATCCGCGACGGGTCGCCGCAGATCGCGCACGGCGTCGTCTGGCCGTTCGCCAGCGTCTCGCCGCTGTCCTCGTAGGTGTCGCCGACGAGCGCGACGACGTAGCCGTGACTGGCGAGGTCGGTCGCGAGCGCGGTGAGCGTGACGCGCGGGTCCTCGTACGCGGGTGAGAGGACCACCAGCGGATACTTGCCGGGCTGCGGCCGCGCGCCGTCGAAGGCGTGCGTGGTGACGCCGGCGATGGTCTGTGGGGTGATGCCGGAGCTCGCCGGCAGGTTCTGCCGCTGGACGATTCCGGTTGCCTCGCCGAGGGACATGTAAGGGGCCGGGGTCCCGGTCCCGGGGACGGCCGGGTAGACCATCGTGACGGCCAGTTGGCGGGGGCCGGATGACGGCACCCACGGGTCGAGGCGGCTCGTGTCGGTGAGGTGGATGACGTCCTCGCCGGCGGCGTAGGGGCCGGTCGGCGCGGGGAGCGCGCCCTGGAAGGTCCGCGCGGGTGCGGCGGCCGCGGCCGGTGCGGTGTCGAACGCGCGCGTGGCCACCGGTGCGGCCGACGGTCCGGCCGTGGCGGCGAACCCGGCGCCGGTTCCGGTGGCGAGGGCGGCGAGCGTCAGCACCGCGACTGCGCTGATACGGCGATTGCGTTTCATGGGACAGACGCTAGGGTCCCGAGGCTCCGTGTCGGATCAACCCGTCGAGGTAACCGTCCTGTTGTCGTTCGTAGCCCCCACGGGGTACCGGGTCATACGCCGGGGCTACGTCGTGCGGCGCGGGGCTCCCTTGGTCGGCTCGTGGGGCCCCACCGCCGGTTCGAGCAGAGCGAGCGTCCGCTGCCGCGCGTCGAGGCCGACGCGGACGCCGACCGGCATCGGCAGGTTCGGGCCGGCGTGCCCGAGGTCGACGTTGCCCAGGACCGGGATGTCACGGTCCCCGAGGACGTCGAGGACGATCTCGCGCAGGGTCGGGGACGCGCCGGGTTCGAGGCCGTCGATCTCGCGCGGGACGCCCACGACCATGCCGGCGATCCGGTCGAGGATGCCGCTGTGCCGCATCACGTGCAGGTAGCTCCACACGTACGAGGCCAGGCCGCCCATCTCCTCCCAGAACAGCACCGCACCGTCGAACCGTTCGAGCGGCAGCGCGAAGGGCGTCGCCTGCGCCAGCACGATCCGGTTGATCAACCCGCCGATCAGCGGCCCTTCGACACGGCCGGGACGCCAGCACTCCCATGACGGGCTCGCGGGCAGTGCGCCGATCGCCTCGGTGCCGGTCAGCAACCTGGCGTAGAGCGCCTCGAGTTCAGCCTGGCGCGCCGCGGGCGCGGACCGCCAGTGTCCGCCGAAGCCGGGGACGGCCATGTCGGCGTGGAACCCGACCAGGCCCGTGCGCGAGTGGAGCACCAGGTGCAGCAGGGAGATGTCGCTGTAGCCGAGGATCGGCTTGGGGTCGGCCCTGATCGCCTCGACGTCGATCAGGTCGAGGTAGCCGAGCGCCGTCTGACCGCCGTCACTGGCGACGATCGCGCGCACCTCGGGATCGCGCAGGAGGGCGTTGAGCTCCCCGGCGATCTCCGCCGGGGTGGCCGCGCTCCACCAGTGGCGGCGGCCCGCTTCGAGGAGCGGAGCCCGGCGCACGCGGAATCCCATCCGCTCCAGCACGGCCACCGTCCGCTGGACGTTGGGCTCGTACGCGGGCGGCAGCGGACCGGACAGCGCGGCGATGACGACGAGGTCTCCGGGCGCCAGGGCACGCGGTCGAAGCAGTCGAGGCGGTGCGGAACCAGTCATGGCGCCAGTGTCGCCGCCGCCGTCGGCGGGGTCACCCGACTTTCGCCGGAAGGGTTCTGTCACCACCCCCGCCGTTCGGCGGCCGCGCGTTCCTCGGCGATGGTGGGGATGGCGGCGAGGGCCTCGGCGGGGCGGCCGTTCCGGAGCAGCATGTCGGCCAGGTCGAGGGTGGCCCGGTAGTGGGTGGACGCGCGGAGGAGCGCGACGGCCTCCTCCAGTCGGCCGTCCAGCTCCAGCAGCCGTGCCAGCGAGGTGTCCCACGCGCCGGGCTGCCGTTCGTTGAGGGCGGTGGCCTCCGCGATGCCCTGCGGGCAGCGGCCGGCCTCGCCGAGCAGCCGGAGCCGCAGCTGGAGGACGTCGTCCGGGTGCCCTTCGGCGTACGGGCCGGTGAGCCCTTCCACGAGTTCGAGCGCGCGGTCGGGGCGGCCGTCGTCGACGAGCAGGTCCAGTGTCCGGTGGAGGAGGTTCCCGCAGTCGTAGTAGTCGAAGGTGGGCCGGCCGGTCTCGACGGCTTCGTCGATCCTGCCCTGGCGGACGAGGAGGTCCATCAGCGCCGCGCGGTCGTTCGAGAGGTCGTGGGCCTCGATGCGTTCGCGCAGCAGGGTCTCGGCCTCGGGTGCGCGCCCCGCGTCCTCCAGTGCCTTCGCGTACGCGTCGAAGGCGGCGTAGGGCTGGTCGGCGGCGAGGGATGCCAGCTCCTCGATCAGGCCCTGCCGGGCGAGGAGTTCCGCGTGGTACTCGGGGAAGTTGACGGGGTGGTGCCGGCCGGCGGCCGCTTCGGTGCGCAGGGTCTGGACGGCCTCGTCGGTTCGCCCGGCGCGTTCCAGGACCCGGGCGGTCAGGAGCAGCACCTGCCACCGCTCCAGCGAGTCCGTGGGCTCGGTCCCCGCGCGCTCCGCGGCCTGGGCGAGCACGTCGAGGACCTGGTCGTCCGCTCCCTGGCCCTCGGTCGCCTCGACCAGGCACGACAGCGGCCAGGACGCCCCGAGGTGGGGCGTGAGCACCTCGATGGCCTCGTCGATCCGCCCGGCCTTCGCCGACAACTCGGCGTAGCGCACGCACACGTGGGCGTCGTCCAGCTCGGCCGCGTCCGGGCGCACCATCGCGAGGGCCTCGTCGGCCTCGCCCTGCCGGATCATGACCTCGGCGGTGGCCCACTCGGCGGCCCGCCAGCCGATGTCCGTGAACGGGTCCAGGAGTGCCAGCGCCCGATCGAACTCCCCGGCCGTGCCCAGCTCCAGTGCCGCCGCCTTCGCGCAGTTCCAGTCCCCGCGCTCCTGCGCCGCCCGGGCGAGCAGCTCCACCTGGCCCAGGTCGAGGAGGGTCTGCGCCATGCGCGGGTGGACGCCGCCGAGGTTGTGCGCTTGCCAGGAGAGGTCGTCGATGTTCACGCGGGGAGCGTACGAACCGCTACTGACAGCGGCCCTGGGCTCGCCCCTGCCCAGGGGCGGACCAGGGCCGGACCGTACGGGCAAGCCCTCGGCGTCCACCGCCCGCGTGCACGAGAAGTCGGCCGGTCCGACTTCTCGCGCGCGCGGGGCGGGCCCGTCAGGGGGTGGGTTCGGCTTCGCGGAGTCCGCGGAACACCGCGGGGGTCGTCCAGCCGCGCAGTGCGGCGTGGATCGTCGACTTGAACGCGGCCCGCGCGGTGGGGGCGTCGAGGGCTCCGGCGAGTTCGAGGGTGACGAGCCCGTGCAGGGTCACCCAGAGCGAGAGGGCGATCGAGGGTGCCGGGCCGTCGAGGACGGACTCCGCGACGGCCCGGTCGATCGCGGCGGTGAGCGGTCGGACGGGGTCACTGGTGCCGACCGTGTCCGACGGTTTGAAGGACTGCACCCCGCCGAACAGCACCGTGTACAGGTGGCGGTGTTCGAGCCCCCAGTGCCGGTAGGCCGTGGCGAGGGCGTAGATGTCGGCGAGGGGGTCCGCGGAGGTGGGTACGTCCGCGACGGCGCGGAACAGGCCGGCGACGGCCTGGTCGCGGACGGCCGAGATCAGTCCGTCCTTGCCGCCGAAGAGGGAGTACACCGCCGTCGTCGAGGTCCCGGCGGCCGCGGCGACGGCCCGGACGGTGACGGTCTCCTGCGGGCGGGTGGCGAGCCATTCGGTCGCGCATGCCACGAGGCGCTCTCCGACGGTCTCGTCGTTCGTCTTCGGCCTTCCCATGACGGGGAGCCTACCGCCTTTGATAACGTCGTTTTGAAACAGCGTTACGAAACAAGGAGGGCTCCACCTTGTCCCCGTTCGCCCTGCCCGCGACCCTCTTACGCCGCGCGGCCCGTTCGCTGTCGGCCCTGGCCGCCGTCGTGGCGTCGGTCCTCGCCTTCCTCGCCCTGGTCGTCCTCACGGACGGCGCGGGCTCGGGGCTCGCCGCCTGGCTGCCGGTCCTCGCGGCCGGGACCGCCCTCGCACGGTGCCGGAGCCGGAGCCGGAGCCGGAGCCGAGGCCGCGCCCGGGCGGCCCGGCTCGTGCCGTTCCTGCCGGTGGTCGTCGCGGCGGCGCTGGCGGCGCCGGTCTGCGTCCCGACCGTGCCCACGGCCCGGCAGTACCCGCCGGACCTGCCGTTCGTGGCCACGGAGCACTGGAGCCTGGACACCGGCAGCAGCGTCGCGGTGTACCACTACCCGCCCGCCGGGCCCGGCCCCCGGCACCCCGTCCCGCTCGTGTACCTCAACGGCGGTCCGGTGCGCGGCATTTCGCTGCTCGACCACCGGTTCCTGCAACTCCTGGCGGGGCAGGGCTACGACGTCTACGCCTACGAGCAGCCCGGTGGCGGACGCAGCGGCCTGCTCCCCATGGACCAGTACACGGCCGACCGGTCGGTCCGCGACCTCGGCGCCTTCGTCGACCGCCTGGGCGCGGGCGCGGTCGACGTCCTCGGGTTCTCGTCGGGCGCGGTCGTGCTCACCCGGGCCCTGGCCGACCCCGGAACCGCCGCGCGCGTGCACCGGGCGGTCATCGCCGAACCCGGCCCGATGGACGGCCCCACCGCGCGGATCGCCGGGCACCGGGGCCGCGAATCCGCGCGCGGCCTCGCCCTGGACCCGACCGGGCCGCGGTCGACGCACGTCCCCCGCTACGCGGTGGCGTTCGGCCTGCTGCGACTCGGACTCCTCAGCCCCGGCACCGGGCTGATCGGACAGGCCGAGGGCGACAACGCCTTCACCGCCGCCGACCTGGGCGGCGACACCGCATCCGCCTACTGCGCGCGCGACGCGCACCGCATCCCCGCCGAGGACAGCGCGCGGAACTTCTCCTTCAGCCCCGCCGCCAGCCTCCGCGTCCAGCGGACGGTCAGGGACTCGGCGTCCATCGCACCGCAGTTGGGGCGGTCCGGGACCCCCGCGATGCTGATGATCGCCGAGTGCTCCTCGCAGGTCCGCCAATGGGCGACCGCCGTCCTCGCCGCCGACCCCGCGATCCAGCGCACCCAGTTCATGCCGGGGGTCGGGCACCACATGTGGAACGGCCTCGACGGCAACAACGACCGGGCCGCGGCCGTGATCGGCGCGTTCCTCCAGGACCAGCCGGCGCCCCTGCCGAACTCCCCGACCCGCGAGGGGATTCCGGCCTTCCTGCGCGACCACGAGTGAAGGCCCGGCAGCCGCGTACGGGGTGGACCGCCGGCGGCCGGGCCGGGGGAGACCGTGCCGCACAGGAAGTCGGCGGGGCCGACTTCTCGTGCGGGGCGGGGTGATCGGGGGGCAGTCGCGGGCGGCCGCAGGGGCGCGGCCGCCGTGCCGGGGATGTCACCCGATGCGGTGAATTGTGTGCAAACCCCGATGGCACCTAGAGTCCAAGGACTGGTGTTCGTGCGCCGGCGGCGGTGAGGCTGCCTCTCTCTGACGTGCCGCTAGCCGGGCGCGAAGACGCCAAGTCCCTTATCCGAAAGGAATATCCATGAGTGACACTCTGTACGCTGGCAATGAACTCGGTCTCGGCCAGTCCCTGACCGGCGGTGCCTACACGCTGACCCTCCAGGGGGACGGGAACCTGGTGCTCTCCGAGCCGGGCGCCGTCGTGTGGGCGACCGAGACCCAGAACCAGGGCGTCGAGCGGGCCGTGCTCCAGGATGACGGCAACTTCGTGCTCTACAAGGGCGACGGTGCGGCGTGGTCCACCGGGACCGACGGCCAGGATGTCGACCGCCTGGTCGTGCAGGCCGACCGCAACGTGGTGCTGTACGCCCGGGACGGCGGGGCGCGGTGGGCGACGGACACCAACACCGATTTCCCCCTCGCCGCCGAGGCCCCGGTCTCGGCCCCGGCTCCGGTCGCGGAGCCGGAGCCGGTCCCGACCCCGGAGCCCGTCGCGGTGCAGACCTACACCGTCGAGCCCGGGGACTCCCTGTGGGCCGTGGCCGAGCGCTTCTACGGTGACGGCAGCCGCTACCTGGAGATCGCCCAGGCCAACGGCATCGACGACCCGGACCTGGTGAACGTCGGTCAGGTGCTGACGATTCCGTAATCGTGCGGTCCGGGCGCCCGCGTCCGGGCACCTCGCCCTGATCACCGGATCGTCGATCCGGTGTGCCGGTGACCGGTTCGTGGGAAGTCGGCCCCGCCGACTTCCCACGCAGGGCGTTCAGGTGCGGGCTGCCTGGGTGCGGCAGTGGGAGAGGGCGTACTTGATGCGGCTGTCGGGGCCGGGGGCGGCGGTGAGGAGTTCGCCGGCGGTGACGAGCGTGGCCCAGTACAGGGCGGGGTCGCCGGTGCGGGGCATGGGGTGGGCGGCGGCCAGGGAGAGGTAGGCCGTGGTGAGGTTGCCGGTGGTGAACCAGCGCTGGAGGCCGTGACGGTGGCCGGGGCGGAGGCTGCCGTGGGCGTCGATGGCGGCCAGGAAGTGTTCGACGACGGTGAGTTCGGTGTCGGTGAGCGACTTGGGGACGTCGAAGACACCGAGGGCTTCGAGGAGTTCACCGGTGTCGTTCTCGGAGTCCGGGCGGGGGTTCGAGAGCAGGGCGTCGTAGCACTCGGCCAGGCGGCGGGTGGTCTCGGCGAGGGGGATGTCGAGGGCGAGGCAGACGGCGCGCGCGACGGGCAGGGGCGGGTGGCCCAGGCGGGCGATCAGGGCGAAGGCCGCGGCCGGGGTGGCGCCACGGGAGAGGGCGTGCCGGGCCAGGGTCGTGAGGTGCATGGGGGTTCGGGCTTTCAGGCGAGGGCGGTGGCGGGCGCGGGGGCGACGAGGACCCAGACGAACTTGCCGATGCCGTCGGGACGGGAGGTGCAGCCCCAGCGCTCGGCGAGCTTGTTGACGAGGAACAGGCCGCGCCCGTGCTCGTCGCAGGCGGTGGGGGTGTGGAGGGACGGCAGGCCGCTGCCGGCGTCGTGGACCTCCAGCCGCAGGCGGGAGTTGATCAGGGCGATGCGGATCTCGATGTGGCGGTCGTCCGGCGCGTCGGAATGCTGGACGGCATTGGCGAACAGTTCGCCGAGGAGCAGCTCGGCGGTGTCCGCGTAGCGGTCGCCGGAGGGCAGCCCGGAGAGGTACGCGCGGAGCAGGTAGCGCGCCAGGGGCGTGGATTCGGCGCGGGAGTCGAGGTGCGCGACGAACGCGCGGGGCCTGCGGGACGAGAGCATGGGGGAGCACCTCACGGGGGCGGAGGGGGGCGTGCGACAGGAGCGCACGGTTCACGCTGCGCATGCAGATGACTGCGTTCCGGTAACAATGATCGGCCTGTGGGGATACCGTGGTCCCCAAATCCGCGTGTTGGGCACGCGCAGCACAGCTGGGGGCAGTCATGGCACAGAGGAAGACCGGGCACGGACCGACGGCGAGCTCCGCCATCATGTTCGGCGAGGAGATCCGCCACGCGCGCGCGGCGATGGGCTACCGCCAGGAGGACCTGGGCAGGAAGATGCACCTCGACCGCACGGTGATCTCGCGGATGGAGGGCGGACGGCGGAAGCCGTCGCTCGAGGAGCTCGCGCAGCTCGGGGAGTTGCTGAACGCCACCGAACTGCTCACGCGGTTGTACGGCTGGGTGGACTGGAGCGCCGCGATCGAGCACCCGGACTGGTTCCAGGAGCACGTGGACCGGGAGGCTATCGCGGTTGGGGTGCGCGCATATCAGGACAGCATGATTTACGGCCCGCTGCAGTGCAGGCAGTACGCGCAGGCGCTCTTCGCTCATGGAGTTGCGGCTGGAAACTCGGAGGAGATTGAGGAGCTGACCAGGGCTCGGCTCAGTCGGCGGGACCGCTTCCTCGAACCCGATGGGCCGCTGCTGCTTGTCATTCTCGACGAGAGCGCTATTCGAACGGTCGTAGGTGGGCCGAGTGTGATGAGAAAGCAGATGGAGCACCTGCTGGAAATGGCCCAGCTCCCGAACATCATCATTCAGGTGGCGCCGTTCTCGTGCCGTCGGGTCGTCTTCAACACAGCCATGGTGTTGCTGGAGCTGCCGGATGGGCAGCGCTCGGTGTACTCGGAGAGCCTTGATCAGGGGCATATGAGCGATGCTCCTGACATCGTGGCCAAGCATCAGCGTCGCTATGATCAGCTCCGCGCCGAGTGTCTGTCGGAGAGTGACTCGCTTCGGCTGATCGCCGAGGCGCTGGAGGGTTTCAAAGATGATGAGCAACGAGCTCGCCGTGATCGCCTGGCGGAAGAGCAGCTACAGCGGCGACAACGGCGGCAACTGCATCGAGGTAGCCCCCGGATTCCCCGGCCTCGTTCCGGTGCGTGACTCCAAGGACCCGCAGGGCCCGGCCCTCGTTTTCCCGGCCTCGGCCTGGGAAGCCTTCGTAGCGGCCGTCCGTACGGGCGACTTCCCGGAGTAGAACTCCCCAAGGAGCTGGCTGTGTTGATCTGGCGGAAGAGCAGCTACAGCGGGGACAACGGCGGCGACTGCATCGAGGTGGCGCTGCCGGTCTGGCAGAAGAGCAGTTACAGCCACAACGACGGCGGCGACTGCATCGAGGTGGCCCTCGGCTTCCTGCCCGGCGCCGTCCCGGTGCGTGACTCGAAGGACCCCGGCGGCCCCTCCCTCCTCTTCCCCGACTCCTCCTGGAACGCCTTCGTCGCGGCGGTCCGCGCCGGCGAGTTGCCGATCGAGGGCTGAGTCACCCCTCCACATCCCTCCCTCGGGGCGGGGCGCCAACCGGCGCCCCGCCCCGAGGCGTTCCCCGCCCCTGACTACTTCGCCTTCGCCCGGTAGGCGCGCTTCTTCGCGAGTGCGCCGCAGGTCTTCATCGAGCACCAGCGCCGCGCGCCCGCCCTCGACGTGTCCACGAACGGCGTTCCGCAGTCGGGGTTTCCGCAGATGCGCACGCGCGTCCGCTGCTCGTCGGACGCGCAGAGCGCGATCAGGTCCCGCGCGACCATCGACAGCACGGCCGCGATCCCGTCTCCGTCCCACCGCACGGATGCCCCGTCCGCAGCGAGCACCGGTACCGAAGTCGCCTCGGCCGCAGCGCCGTTGACCACCGCGACGTCCTCGGGCGCGGGCGGCGCCCCCTCCGCCAGTGCGACGCCCGTCCGCTGGATCGCCTCGCGCAGCCGCCTCGCTCCCTCCAGCTCGGCCTCGTCGCACCTCGGCGCCACCGTCGTGCAGCCGCTCTCCACGCTCCACCGGCTCAGGTCCTCCGGTTCGGCGAGCCGCTCGACGTGCAGCTCCTTGCCGCGGTCGGCGAGCGTGCCGGCGAAGGCGAAGCACAGCCGTGCGTCGTCGAACCGGAAGTCGGTCTTGGCGCGCTGGCGCCCTTCTCGTCGGCCGTCCTCGTTACTCATGTCCACCACTCTAAGCGGTTGACACGCGGCGAAGCGGGCGCATAGCTTCAAGGTCCACCACTTGAACCGGTGGACTTTCCCTGAGGAGGTCGCGTCCATGCGCGCCGCAGTCATCGAAGAACTCCACCAGCCCCTCGTCATCCGTGACGTGCCCGACCCCGTCTGCCCGCCCGACGGCGCCATCGTGCGGGTCGGCGCCAACGGGATCTGCCGCACCGACTGGGCCCTGTGGGCCGGGGACTTCTGGACGGGAGGGCCGCAGGTCAAGCCCCCGTTCGTCCTCGGCCACGAGTTCGCCGGCACCGTCGTGGAGGTCGGCCGGGACGTTCGGGACTGGCGGGACGGCGACCGGGTCATCTTCCCGATGAACCCCGGCGAGGGCTCCTGCGAGATGTGCCGCAGCGGCAACCAGCACGTGTGCGAGCACGTGGACTCGCTCGTCCCCGGCGTCTCCTACTGGGGTGCCTTCGCCGAGTACGTCATGGTCCGCTTCGCCGACGTCAACCTCGTCCGGGTGCCGGAGGCCGTCGGATTCGTCGATGTCGCCGCCCTCGCCTGCCGCTACATGACCGCCTTCCACGGCGTCGTCGACCAGGCCCGCGTGCGTGGCGGGGAGTGGGTCGCCGTGTACGGGGCCGGCGGCGGCATGGGCCTGTCCACGGTGGAGATCGCGGCCGCCACCGGCGCCAACGTCATCGCCGTCGACATCTCCGAGGAGAAGCTGGACGCCGCCCGCGCCCTGGGCGCCGTCCACACCGTCAACGCCGCCACCGACGACCCGGCCGAGGCGGTCAGGACCCTCACCCGGGGCGGCGCCCACGTGTCCGTCGACGCCGTCGGCATCGCCGAGGCCTGCCGCAACTCCGTCCTCTCCCTGCGCACGCGCGGCCGCCACCTCCAACTCGGCCACACCACCGGTGCGGAGAAGGGCGACGTCGGGCTACCGATCGACGTGATGATGGTCAAGGAACTGGAGTTCCTGGGCGCCTTCGGCATGCAGGGCCAGCGCTTCGGCACCATGCTCAACATGATCGAGGCCGGCCGCCTCAACCCCGGCCGCATCGTCACCCGCACCGTCGGCCTCCACGAGGCGAGTGGCGTGCTGGAGTCCCTGGAGACGTACGGGCCGACCGGCGTCGTCGTCATCGACGAGTTCCGGGCCTGAGCACCGGTGGAAGGAAGCACGACCATGCCCGTTCCCCGCCTGCTGGTCGACCCGGAACTGCGCCGGGCCCTCGACGCCGTCCCGATGACCCCCAACGGCGCGTTCGACCTGACCGACATCCCCGCGACCCGCGAGACCCTCCGCGCCTTCGCCGCGGCCGTCGCCGACTCCACCCCCGACGACCCGTCGGTCACCGTGACCGAACACCGCGCGACCCGGGCCGACGGCCCGGACGTACCGATCCGCCTGCTGCGGCCCACCACCGCCGGGCCCGGCCCGCTGCCGGTCCTGCTCTGGTTCCACGGCGGCGGGCAGGTGCTCGGCTTCGCCGCCCAGGACGACCCCTGGCTCAAGCGGCTCAGCACACGGCTCGGCTGCGCCGTCGCCGCCGTCGACTACCGGCTCGCCCCGGAGACCCCCGCCCCCGGTGCCGCCGAGGACGGGCACACCGCCCACCGGTGGCTCCTCCACGAGGCGCGGGCACTCGGCCTGGACGCCACCCGGATCGGCATCGGCGGCCAGAGCGGCGGCGGGGGAGTCGCGGCGGCCACCGCCCTGCTGGTCCGCGACCACGGCGGCCCCACGCCGCTGTTCCAGGCGCTGATGTACCCCATGCTCGACGACCGGAACCGGACCGCGTCCAGCCACGAGATCACCGACCTCGGCATCTGGGACCGCGCCACCAACCTCCTCGCCTGGCGGGCGATCCTGGGCGACCGCGCCGGAACCGACCAGGTCAGCCCGTACGCCGCCCCCGCCCGCGCGGCCGACCTCGGCGGACTGCCGCCCACCTTCGTCGCCGTCGGCGAACTCGACTCCTTCCGCGACGAGGACCTCGACTACGCCATGCGCCTGCGCGCCCACGGCGTCCCCGTCGAACTCCACCTCTACCCCGGCGCGTACCACGCCTTCGACCTGTTCGCCCCCGAGTCACAACTCGCCGAGAGCTTCGAGCAGGCCTGGCTCGGCTACCTCGCCCGTCACTTCCGCACCCCCGCGCCCCAGCACCCCCGGCCCCCGGCGTAGGCCCGGTCTCCCGCCGTCTGCCCGGAGGTGGTCGGAAGTGCCCCTCCGGATGGTCTATACCCGCATCGTCAGCCTCCACGAGGCGGGCGACGTGCTGGAGTCCCTGGAGACGTACGGTCCGACCGGTGCCGTCGTCATCGACGAGTTCCAGGCCTGAGCGGCCGCGGACGGAGACACCGCCATGGCCGCTCCCCGCCTGCGGAGCCCAGGGGCGGCGGACGGGTAGCGAAGGCATCACCCGGTGTGATCGGGCTCTATCATGGCTTTCGTAAGCCCTAGCCGATCACTTGCGGGAGGCCACTCATGAGCGCCTCGGAAGTTGAACGCCCGATCTACCCGCCCGCGCGCCCCCGAGTCACGGTCGAGGAACTGCTGGCAGCCAAGAACACGCAGCCCATACGGTCCCTCGATGAGCTCCAGGCCGACACTTTCGAGTCGGACGAAGAGCTCGACGAGTTCCTGGCGTTCGTCCGCGCCGAACGCCAGCGGAACGTGGCCTGAGGGAGCAAGGTGCAGCCTGTCATTCTTGACACCGACGTCGCGTCCCTGACGCACAAGCGCAGGTTGGCGGATCCGCTGGCCAGTCGCCTGGTGGGCCGTCGACCGGTGATCACGTTCGTCACTTTCGGGGAACTGGCGAAGTGGAGTGAGGTTCGCGACTGGGGAGGGAGGCGTCGGCAGGAGCTCGCGGACTGGATCTCCGGCATCCCGGTTCTCCCCGGCGACGAAGCGGTGGCCGCGACCTGGGGCAGGCTCTCGGCGGCCGGCCTGAAGGCCGGTCTTCCGCGTCCCGTCAACGACATGTGGATCGCGGCCTGCTGTCTCACCTACGACCTTCCGCTGGCGACGCTGAACCTGAAGGACTACGCGTACTTCCAGAAGGAGCACGGCCTCCGAATCCTGGGAGCGGAGTAGCCCCCGGCCGTCTGCCCGGAGGTGGTCGGAGGTACCCCTCCGGATGGTCTATAGTTTTCCTCATCACCCAGATGCGCGGGTGGCGGAATAGGCAGACGCGCTGGATTCAGGTTCCAGTGCCCGAAAGGGCGTGGGGGTTCAACTCCCCCCTCGCGCACAGCGAACGGCCGGTTGATCTTCGGATCAACCGGCCGCTTTGTTTTGTCGTGACCTTTTGCCGTGACCGTTTTGTCGTGACCGCCGAGGGCCCCGCGCGAATCCGTGCGGGGCTCTCGGCCGTTCGGGTCCGGGCGGACGGGTGTCGGCTGTTCGGCTGTTCGGCGCACGGGGATTGCGGCGGTCAAGGCGGGCGAACAGGGTTGATCCCAAGGGCACTTCGCCAACGAACGAAGGATTCTGGGAGCATGAAGCACACAAGGATGCTCAGACGCGTGGCCGTCTCGGCCGCCGTCATGGCCACCGCCGGCTCGCTCGCGCTGGCCGCGCCCGTACAGGCGCAGACGCGGGCCGCGGGCCAGTGCGGCGGCAACGTCGCCGACTACACCTACCCGGCGCGGGCGTACGTCTTCGACGACGTGATCAGCACGTGGCTCGGCATCTCGTCCGTCCAGTTCAACGACGACATGACCTTGACCGTCGCCCCGAACGCCGCCTCCGCCACCGTCTCCGGCGCCTGGGAACTGCACGACCCGAACGGGCCGAACCCGGCCAAGATCGGGCTGGTGACCTTCTACACCACCGTCTCGCCGGCCGTCGACGGCGACGGCGTGGCCAGCATCTACTGGTACGTCGGCTACCCGAACTGCAACCCCACCGCCGCCGACCCGGCCAAGAAGCTCTTCCAGATCTACGGCGACGTCCAGAAGCAGCCGGTCTACGAGGACGGCACCAAGGGCCCGCTGAGCAAGATCAACGGCTATCAGGCCGACCGCTGACCCCTCCTCCCCGCCGCCGTCCCCGGCTCCCGCACCGTCGCGGGGCCGGGGACGGCGGTGTGTCGGAGCGTGCCGGCTCCGCACGGTCCCGGGCAGAGACCGTCCCCGCAGGGCAGACCGGCGGGCCGGGGGCAAGGGTTTCGACCAGGGGCGAATTCCTGGCTCCGGCGCGCCGATCGGAGCATCGTCGTCACCAGCGAAGCCACGCCGGCCCCGCGGCGGACGACGATCCGCGAGGGGCCGGCGCCAGCCGGAACTCAAGGAGAGGCACTGATCATGCGCATCAACACCTGGACCCGCCGCGCCGCCGCCCTGGCCGTGGGCGCGACCGCCGTCGTCGCCCTGACCGCCGGTTCCGCCAGCGCCGCGAGCACCCTCGCGAAGGGCAGCTCCGGCTCGGCCGTCGGCTGCCTCCAGCAGGGCCTCAACTACGTGGACAGCGCCGGTCTCCAGGTCGACAACGACTTCGGCGGCCTCACCTACAACGCCGTCGTGCACTACCAGAGCGGCCACAGCCTGAGCCCGGACGGCGTCGTCGGCCCGGCCACCGGCGGCTCCATCAAGAACGCGGTCAGCCGGGCCTACAACGCCTCGAACCACGGCGGCGACCACTCCCCGGAGCTCGGCGCCTGGCTGGTCAACTGCAGCGGCCAGCTCCCGGGCTGACGCGGGCCGCGACGGGCCGGGTGCACCCGGCCCGGTGAGTGACTGACGAGGGGCTCGGCGGCCTGGCCGTCGAGCCCCTTCGCGTGCCCTTCCCCATGGTCGGATGACGGATTCGCCACCACGCCGCCCGGTGTGTGTACTTACGACTTTCCCCGGCGCCGTTTACCCCTCCCCTCCGGGGTGGGATCCCCCTCCCGAACGGCGATACCGCCGATCACCGGTGCATCGGAAGGGAGTTGGCGTTGGAGTGGTCCGTGCCGAGACGGGCGGCCGTCTCGCTGACCGCCGCCGCCATCGCGAGCGCGGCCGTGATCCCGGCGGCGGGCGCGCCGTCCGTGCCCCGGCAACTCGCCCGGCCCCGGGGCCGTACGGTGTGCGCGTTCACCGAACTCGACTTCCACGGCCTGCTGGTGCACATCCGGCAGCCGCGGCTGCTGATCGAGCCGCCCGTCGAGAGCGTGGTCAACACCAGCCACGTCGCCTGGTGCTTCTACGAGTCGCCCGCGTACGGCGGCCTCGCCGTCACCCTCGAACCGGGCCGCGGGGCCGCCAGCTTCCCGTACCCGGTGCAGTCCGCGCGGCCGGTGGGGGAGGGCGGCTCCAGCGACTGATGCCGACACCGTGGGGTCAGGTGCAGAGCTTGTCCTCCGGGCCGGCCTCGCTGACGATCACGTTCCTGTTCAGGTCCACGTCGTAGGTCCAGTACGCGGTCCACAGGCCGGTGCCGCTCTGGAGCTCGGAGTCGAAGGAGTGCCGGACGGCCGTGCCGTCCTCGGACGTGACGTAGCGGAAGGCGACGCGGTTCGCGGTGGAGCCCGGGTCGGGCCTGCCGCGGGTGAGGGTGACGAAGTCGGTCCAGTCGTAGGTGGCGCCGTCCCAGCCGAAGTGGATCCGGCCGTTCTCGCACCTCAGCGGGCGCACCTCGGGGCCGCTGCGGACATGGGCCGTCCGGTCCGAGGGGGCCGCCGACGCCGCACTCGCGCAGGTTCCCGCAAGCGCGCACACGGCGGCTGCCACGACCCAGGGGTTCCTCATTGCCTCGCCTTCCTTCCTGTGGTGGTCGAATGCCGTGGCCGGCCGGTCCTCCCGGCCCGCCACGGGTGACGGCCGGTCGACCCGACGGTCGACCGGCCGGTGCCGAGAGGGCTCAGCTGCAGAACTTGCTGGTCGGGCCTTCCTCGCTGACGATCACGTACGTCTCCGAGTCCGCGTCGCGGGTCCAGTACGCGGCCCACAGGCCGGTGCCGCTCTGGTACTCGGAGTCGAACGAGTGCCGGACGGTGCCGGCGGAGGAGACGAAGGCGTAGGCGAGGCGGTTCCTGCTGGTGTCGGCCGGGTCGGGCTTCGTGGTGTAGAGGCCGACGAAGTCGGACGAGGTGCGGGGGGCGCCGTCCCAGCCGTAGAAGATGTGGCCGTTCTCGCAGGTCAGCGGGCGCAGTTCGGGGTCGCCGGGGACGACGCCCCGGCCGCCCGAGGGGGCGGGCGGGACGTGGGCCGCGACGGGCCTCGGGCCGGTGTCCGCGGGCTGGGCGACCGCTGCCGACGCCGTGCCCGCGAAAGCGCCCGCAAGCGCGCAGACGGCGGCTGTTGCGACCCGGAGGTTCTTCATGTCCTCGCTTCTCCCTTGTTCGCGGGACCGCCCTCCGATCCCGGTCTGCCTGCGTACCAATCGGAGGCCCCGGGGCAGACCGTGTGACCGGGATTTGGTTCGAATGGCGGCCGTCCCGTACCGGCCGTTCCGGCTACCGGCCCTCAGCGCGACGGTCGCGGCGGAGGACCGCAAAGACCGCCGCGCCCGCGACGGCCGCGAGCGCGAGCAGCACGGCCACGGTCGCCGCGTCGGGGGCGGTGACCGGCTGGGCGCGCAGCGCCTGCCAGAGGAGGACGAGCACCAGGCCCAGGTAGGCCGACCCGGCGATCCCCATCAGCGCGACCCGGTGGTGCTCGGACAACCCGCGCGGCCGGGTGGCGAGGAGGAAGCCGATCAGCGGCAGCACTTGGAGCGCGTGGAGGCCGAGGAAGTGGGGGATCCGCAGGTCGCCGCCGAGGGTGCTCCAGTCGGTGACGGGCATTCCCGGGCCGCCGTCGGCGAGCCCGACGGTGTGCGCGCCGACGACGGGCAGGCCGTGGCCCCGCCTGGCGGCCGCGCGCTGCGGGGAGGTGGGCAGCGTCATCAGGAACGCGACGGCCATGCCGAGGGCGCTCACGGCGATGCCCAGCCGCAGCCCCCACGCGAACACCGGCGGTCGCACCCGCTGGCGCAGCAGCAGCACGACGACCACCAGGGCCACCGCCCAGGTGGCGACGATGAAGGCGGCCATCGTCATCCACACCGCCGTCGCCGCCGGGGTGGCGAAGTTGAAGTGGCTGGTCGTGCCGGCCGCCGCCGCGGCGGCGATCAGGGCCATCTCGACGACCAGCGACACGGCCGTCACCCGGGAGACCACCCGGACGAGGCGGTCGTGGCCGCGGACGAAGGTGAGCAGCCAGAGCAGGGTGAGGGTGTAGAGGGCGATCGAGAGCGCGAAGCGGGCCGGTTTCGCCCAGGCGGGCTGCCCGGTGATCGACCGGGGATCGGCGAGCAGGCCGACCAGGGCGACGGCCAGCATCAGGGCCATCAGGGCGGCCGTCCCGGCCAGCGGCCGGTTCGCCGCCCATGCCCGCCGCGCCAGTTCCGAGGGCCTGGGGGCCCGGGTCATGGGGTTCCTCTCCGGGTGGGGCCACGGGAACGGCCGGTCGACCTCGTGGTCGACCGGCCGTTTCGTCATTCCGGGATCCGGTTCAGCGGGGGCCCTGTCCCGGGGCCCCGTACGTCCGGTGGTGCGGGGTCCGTCAGCCGTTCACCAGGGTGGCGCCCGAGCCGGTGAACCCACCGGTGACGCCCTCGTCGTCGGACCAGATCCCGAAGTCGGCGTGCGAGACGCCCTCGGGGCTGACCGAGGACTCGGCGCCCGCGACACCGGCGCCGTCCGGGCCGGCGGTGAAGAAGCCCTGGCCCCAGGCCGCGTCGACGCCCCCATGGGCCGAGGCCAGGCCGGCGGCGCCGATCACGAGCGGGACGGTGAGGGCGCTGACGGCCAGGACGCGCTTGAGAACACGCATGGTGGTTTCCTCCGTGGGATTCGAGGTCATGAGCGGCGGCGCCGATCGGCCCGCCGGAACCAGCGAGACACGCACCGCCAGCCCCCGCAAGCGAGGCCGCCATCCGAACAGGCCTAACGGTTCGTCAGACGCGCCGCGCCGACCTGCGGAAATGGCCGATCGGGCGATCATCTGCCGAGGTCGTTCGAGCGGAGCAGCCCTGCGGGCCTGTGGCATGGGGTTCCGCTCCGGGCGGGCCCATGGGAACGGCCGGTCGACCTTCGTGGTCGACCGGCCGTTCCCTCGATCCGGGATCCGGTTCAGCGGTGTCTCCGCTCCGGGGGGCGTCCGTCCGGTGGTGCGGGGATCGTCAGCCCTGCTGCCAGGTGGCGCCCGAGCCGGTGAACGCGCCGGAGACGCCGGTGTCGTCGGACCAGATCCAGAAGTCGGTGTGCTGGAGGCCGTCGGAGTTGACGGTGGAGTTCGTATCCGCGACGCCGGCGCCGTTCTGGTTGACGACGAACTGACCTTTGCCGAAGTTCGCGTCCAGGCCCTCCTGGGCCGAGGCGATGCCGGCGGCGCCGATCGGCCCGCCGGAACCAGCGGGACACGTGCCGCCGCCCCGCGCAAGCGGGGTCGCCATCCGAACGGTGCCCACGGTGCGTCAGGCGCGCCGCGCCGACCTGCGGAAACGGCCGCTCGGGCGGTCGATCGCCGAGGTCGTCCGGGCGGAGCAGGCGGTGCGTCAGGAGACGCGGCGGCCGGCCGATCCGAGGGCCGACCGGCCGCCGGGCGCACGCGGCCGTGGATTGCGGTTGGCCCCGTTGGCGGACGAGTCCGACCCCGTCCTGGTCACCCGGGTCGGCACCGGCGCCCTCTACCTCGACCGCCTCGGCGCGGTGTCCTCCCGGCACGCCATGCTGCTGGAGGCGTCGGCCGCCCTCTGCGCCGAGGACGACCGGGACGCCCTGCGCCGCTTCGCCCTCGCACTGGACACCCCCGGAGCCGACCGGTGGCGCTTCGACCACGCCCGGGTCCGGCTCGCCCACGGCGAACGGCTCCGCCGGGCCCGGGCGACGGTCCGGTCCAGGGCCCAACTCGCCGCTGCCCTGGAGGTGTTCGAGGAGCCGGACGCCCGGCCGTGGGCCGAGCGGGCGCGGAACGAACTGCGGGCGACGGGCGCGAGCAGGCCGCGGGCGGACGCCTCGAACACCCACGGCCTGAGCGCCCACAAGCTGGAGACCGCCCGCCTCGCCGCCTCCGGACTCACCAACAAGCAGATCGCCGAACGGCTGCTCCTCTCGCACCGGACCGTCGGCGCGCACCGGTACCAGATCTACGAGCGGCTCGGCATCACCTCCCGCACCATGCTGCGCGACGCCCTCGGGCCCGCGCCGGAGCAGGGCGGAGAACGGCCGGTCCGAGAGGGGACCGGCCGTTCCGCGTCAGGGCTTCCAGACGACAGGGTGGGACGCGACCGGCTGGCCGGCCGCGTTCAGCTCGACGGCGTGACCGGCGACCAGTCCGGCGTCGTTGATGTACCTGGCCTCGGCGTACGGGCCGAGCGGGGACGGCGGGAGCGTGACGGTCGTCCCGTCGGGCTGCCACAGCAGGGCGGTGCTGCGGGTCCAGTCCGGGCCCTGGGCGCTGCCGACGGCGGTACCCGCGCTGTTGACCGCCATGGCCTCGCTCTGCCGGCCCGCCGGGCCGCCGAGCAGGGTCTGGCTGCCGTCCGGGTTCCAGCGGGCGGCGAACGTGGAGTGCGCCGCGTCGAACGTGGCCCCGACGACGGTGCCCGCGCTGTTGACGGCCCGTGTCCGGCCGTAGCCGGCGTCGCGGACGGTGCCGTCGGCCGTCCAGACCAGCACCCGGTCGAACTCCGTGCCGCCGGCCCGCCGCCCGTGGCCGAGCACCACGCCGTCGTCGGTCATCCGGTCCACCCGGGCGCCGTCGACGCCCGGCGGGAGCGGGAGCGCGGTCACCGCGTCGGCCGGGCTCCAGAGCACAGGGGTCTCCTGGTAGCCGCCGTCGGCGAGGCGCCGTACGGAACTGCCGGCGACGAAGCCCGCGTTGGTGACGGAGGCGGTCGAGCCCATGGTGTCGCCGGGCAGCAGCGGCAGGTCGACCCGGGTGCCGTCGGCCCGCCACTTCAAGGGCTTGGGCTGGTAGACCTCGTCGTACGAGCCGCCCACCACGACACCGGCGTCGTTGACCGCTCCCGCGCCGCCGCCGCGGACTCCGGCCGGCAGCTCCAGCGCGGTCGGGGTGCCGTCCGGGGCCCAGCGGACCGGGTGGTTGTCGCTCATCGACACGAAGGAGGCCCCGACCACGGTGCCCGTGTCGTTGTACCCGCTCGGGCGGCTGGACAGGTCGCCGGGTAGCGGCGCCAGGACGGTGTAGCCGAGGTGGTCGGGGCTCCAGCGGAGGGCGCGCGGACCGGACTGGCCGGGGGTCTTCGCGAAGTACTCGCCGACGACGGCGCCGTCGCGGCTCAGGCCCCACACCGTGCTGTAGGCGGTGTCCGGCGGGGTCGGCAGGAACTGCGGGGAGGCCAGGTAGTGGGCGGGAGCGGCAGCCGCCGCGGGTATCGGGCCGAGGAGCAGGGCGGCGGCCGTCGCGGCGGCGGCAAGGGCGGCCGTACGAGAAGTGCGTGAACCGGTCATGCGAGAACTCCTGTCTCGTCGGGGCGATTTCGGGTCGTGGCCATCAGGGCTTCCAGACCATCGCGCGCGGGAGCGACTGCGCGTCCGGCAGGGTGGCGTGCCCGACGATCACCCCGGACTCGTTGACGAGGGAGGCCGAGGCGTACGGGCTGAGCGGGGACGGCGGGAGCGTGACGGCCGTCCCGTCGTGCTTCCACAGCAGTGCCGTGCCGTGGTACCAGTCCGAACTCGTCGCGGTGCCGACGGCGGTGCCCGCGCTGTTGATCGCGTTCGCCGTGGTCTGCCGGCCCGCCGGGCCGTCGAGCAGGGTCCGGGTGCCGTCCGGCCGCCAGTACGCGGCCTGCAGGGGGCGGGCGGCGCCGAAGGCCGCCCCGACGACGGTGCCGGTGTCGGTGATCGAGCTCGGCCGGCCCTCGCCGATGTCCCGGACGGTGCCGTCCGCCGCCCAGACCACCAGCCGGTCGAGCTCGGTGCCCCCCTCGCGCCGTCCGCTGCCGAGGATCACGCCGGAGTTGGTGATCCGGCGGGCCCCGACCACGTCGATCCCCGGTGGGGGCGGCAGTTCGGTCACGGTGCCCGACGGGCTCCAGACCACCGCGCGCTTCCGGGGCTCGCCGCTGAGACGTCGTTCGGACCAGCCGATGACGAAGCCCGCGTCGTTGACGGCCGTGGTCGCACCGGTGTCGTCGCCGTCCAGCAGCGGCAGGGCGACCCTGGTGCCGTCGGCCCGCCACTTCACGGGCAGGGGGCGGAACACCGCGTCGTACGAATCGCCTATCACGACACCGGTGTTGTTGATCCCGTTCGCGCCGCCGCCGCGGGCTCCGGTCGGCAGTTCCAGGGCGGTCGGGGTGCCGTCGAGGGCCCAGCGGACCGGGTGGTTGTCGGTCAGCGTCGCGAAGGAGACCCCGACCGCGGTGCCGGCCTCGTTCATGGCGCCCGGGCGGGTACCGGTCTCGCCGGGCAGCGGCTCCAGGGTGGTGAGGCCGAGGTTGCCGGTGTTCCAGCGGAGGGCGCGCGGGGCGAACCGGCCGGGGATGTCCAGGTAGCACTCGCCGAGGACGTCGCCCGCGTTGTTCAGGCTGTACGCGGTGCTGAGCGGGGCGGCGTTGGCGGGCAGCGGTAGGAGGTGGGGGGTCGGGAGCAGGTGTGGGGTCGGGGGCGGTGCGCCCGGGTCGGCCGTTGCGGCGGGTACCGGGCCGAGGAGCAGGGCGACGGCCGTCGCGGCGGCGGCGAGGGCGGCCGTGCGCGGGGTGGATGAACCAGCCATCCGGAAACTCCTGTCTCTTCAATGACCTTGTGGATCAAGCGAATTGACGTTCCGTCGGAGTCAGGCTGGTCGGGTGCCCGGTCCGGTGGCCAAGTCTCGGCCACCGTCCGTTCGTTGGCAGGCCGATCACCGAAACGGCCGGAATCCGCACCCCCGGATCCGCATCGGGCAGGTCGGGAGGGGTGCGGATCCGGGGCGGCGGCCGATTTCCCGTGGTTCGGCCGAGCGGGGCGGTGGGGGTGCCGGGGCGGGCGTCGTTCCGCCTCCGCCCGGCTGCGTCAGCCGGGTGCGATCGCCGGGCCGCCGCTGCCGGTGGTGCCCTCGGTGGTGCCCTCGACGGCGTCCCGGCCGCCGCTCCAGCCGCTTCCGGAGCCGCCGCCGCCGGAGCCGCCGCCGGAACCCTGGACGTACACCGTGAAGGAGGTCAGGCCGGGGGGCAGTTCCCAGGCCCCACCGGCCCGGACGGACACCCGGTAGGCCTGCGGGCCGCCGTCCCGCTGGGTGGGTGCGGCCGGGGCGGTCGTCGTGGTGCCGGTCGTGACGGCCAGCGCTGTGGCAGTGGAGGCGGTCGCCAACAAGCCTTGTCGGAAGAGTTTTTGATTGATCGTCATCCTTGCGATGGTCTGATCTCCGGCGGCCCCGGCGGTGGCTTCGACCCCGAATCACGCGAACGAGTGGTCGCGTTCCGGCCGAGTTCGACGCGGGCCCTCGTCGGTGAAGGTCGGCGGCCCTCGGACGGGCGGCCCTCGGACGGGCGGCGTGGGACCGCGCCCGGGGCCCCGCCGCGGGGAGCCGCGTCGCGCTCGGCGGAGTCGGCGGAGTCGGCGGAGCCGGCGGGTGGCGGACGGCGCGGGGGCACGGCGCGGACCTGCGGAGATCCTCCCTCGATCGGGGGAGGGCGAGGGTGCGAAGGCCGGTGATACTGGCGGACATGATCAAGGGACTGAAGCCGCTGCTGCGCGGGTCGACGTATACGGGTGTGCTGTTCGCGGTGGTCGGGGCAGTGGCCGCGCTGCCGGTGGCGATGGTGGCGCTCGGGGTGCCGCTGGGCTTGTCGGGCCGGCCGGACTCGGTCTGGGTGGCGCTGCCCCTGTGGGCGGTGCTGCTCGGGCTGTGCGGGCTGCCCCGGGTGGTGCGCCGGGTGCTGGCGGCGGGGGCGCGCAGGACGCTGGGCGTCGCGGTGCCCGCCCCGGTGAAGGGGGCCGCCGCGGCGGAGTGGTGGCGGACGCCGGCGTTCGTGGTGGCGTACGTGGCGCTGGGCTGGACGGTGCTGATCGGCGGCAGCACGCTGCTGGTGACGGCCGTGGCGCTGCCCGGGCGCTGGGCGGAGGGCACGGCGAGGGTCAGCCTCCTCGGCTGGGCCACGGACGTGACGGGCGTCTGGGCCTGGATCGTGGGAGTGCTCGCCCTGGTGCTCGCGGCGGCGCTGTTCGTGGCCGTGTCGGGCGCGCTGCGGTGGCTGGCGCCCCGGCTGCTCGGGCCCTCGCCGGCCGAGCGGCTCGCGATGGCCGCGGAGCGGGAGCGGCTGCTGGCCGAACGCAACCGGCTGGCCCACGAACTGCACGACTCCATCGGGCACACCCTGACCGCCGCCACCATCCAGGCCGCCGTCGCGGGCGAGGTGCTGGCCGACGACCCGGTCGCGGCGCGGGCCGCCATGCGCAGCATCGAGGAGTCGACCCGGGCCGCGCTGGAGGACCTCGACTACGTGCTCGGCGCGCTGCGCGAGGAGCAGTCCGGCACCGCCCCGACCCGCACCCTCACCGACCTGCCCGAACTGATCGACCGGCTCCGGCACGCGGGCGCCGTCGTGGCGCCGCGCACCACCGGGGACCTGGCGCAGGTGCAGGGCACGCTCTCCCGGGCCGCGTACCGGATCGTCCAGGAGGGGCTGACCAACGCGCTGCGGCACGGCTCGGGCGGGACGATCGAGCTGCGGGTGGCGGCGGGGGCGGACGAGCTGGAGCTGAGCGTGGTCAACGGGGTGGCGGACGGGACCGGGGCGGGCGGCTTCCCGACCTCCGGGCACGGCCTGCCCGGGCTGGCCGAGCGGGTGCGGCTGCTGCACGGCGAGTTCGAGGCCGGTCCGTACGGCGAGGGGCAGTGGCGGCTGGCGGTTCGGCTGCCGATGCGGTGGTCGGCGTGAGCGGGAGCGGTGGTCGCGGCTCCGGGGGGAGCGGGGCCGACGGGAGCGTGAGCGGGGCCGGTGAGGACAGGGCGGCCGACCCCGCCGCGGGGGCGGCGCCCGACGTCACCCTCCTGATCGCCGACGACGACCCCGTCACCCGCAGCGGCCTGAGCACCCTGCTGGGCGCCCAACAGGGCATCACGGTGGTCGGGCGGGCCGCCGACGGCGTCGAAGTGGTCCAGCAGGTACGGATGTTGCGGCCGGACGTGGTGCTGATGGACGTGCGGATGCCGCGTCGCAACGGGATCGAGGCGACCCGCGAACTGCTGAAGGACGCCGACCCGCCCAAGGTCGTGGTGATCACCACCTTCGAGAACGACGGCTACGTCACCGCCGCGCTGAGCGCCGGCGCCAGCGGCTTCGTGCTGAAGCGGCGGCCCGTCCCGCAGATCGCCGAGGCGGTGCGGGTGGTGGCCGCCGGGGAGGCGGTGCTGTTCCCCGCCGCGCTGCGCCGGATGGTCGCGGCCCGGCCGCTGGAGTCGGCCGAGGCGCTGCCCAGGGCGGCGCTGACCGGGCGGGAGGAGGGGGTGCTGCGGCTGATGGCGACCGGGCTCTCCAACCCGGAGATCGCGCAGGCCCTCGCGGTGAGCCAGGAGACGGTGAAGACGCACGTCGGGAACGTGCTGGGCAAGCTCGGCGCACAGAACCGGACCCATGCGGTGGTGATCGCGTACGAGAGCGGGCTGGTGGTGCCGGGGCTGCCCGGCGCCTGAGCGGCGGTGCGGCCACGGTGATGTGGCCACGGCGGGAGCAGCCCCGGCGGTCGGTGCGGCCTGCGGCCTGCGGCCTGCGGCCTGCGGTGTGCGGGTGTGCGGGCGTGCGGCCTGCGGCTTACGGCCTCGGGTCGATCGGGGCGAGGGTGCCGAGGCGGTCCTCGACGGCCTGGGCGGCGGCCAGGCAGAGGTCCTCCCGGAAGGCCCGGCCGACGAGCTGCACACCGGTGGGGAGGCCGTCCGCGGCGAGACCGGTCGGGACGGCGACGGACGGGACGCCGACGAAGCTGGTCACCGAGCAGAGCCGCATGGCCGAGGCGACCCGGTCCCGGCCCGCCTGGTCCCGCGACTCCAGGCCCGGTTCGACCGGCGGCTCGGTGAACACCGGGCCCAGCAGCAGCGGGTACGCGTGCAGGAACTCCGCCCAGGAGCGGCGGATGTTCATCCAGGTGCCCAGCAGCCGGATCAGGCCCGGGCCGTCCACGGGCGGGGAGCTGCGCATCGTCAGCTCGATGAAGCGGTCGCCGCCCTCGCCCAGCAGCTGCCGGACGGCGGGCCAGTTCGGCGCGAACTCGGTGCCGGTCAGGCGGTGGTAGGTGTCGAGCGCCTCGTCCAGCCGCGGGACGTCGGGGATCTCCTGGACGTCGTACCCGGCGTCCCGCAGCGCGTCGGCGGCGGTCTCGACGGCGCGGCGGACGGTGGGGTGGACGCCGTGGCCGCCCGGGTCGGCGACGACGGCGACCCGGACGGGGGCGGCGAGCGGCTCGCCGTACAGCGGGACGGGCACGGCGCGCGGGTCGCGCGGGTCGGTGCCCGCCAGCGTCTCGTAGGCGAGCCGCAGGTCGGCGACCGTACGGGCCAACGGGCCGTCGGTGACCAGGACCTGGGAGGCCGGGCCGGGGTCGTCCGGGCCGATCAGGCGCTGGTCGGCGGGGAAGCGGCCGGTGGTCGGATCGAGGGCGGCGACCCCGCAGAAGGAGGCGGGGATGCGGACCGAGCCGCCGGAGTCGTTGCCGAGCCCGAGCGGGGCCATCCCGGCGGCGACGGCCACGCCGTCCCCGCCGCTGGTGCCGCCCGGGGTGCGGCGCCGGTCCCAGGGGTTGTAGGTGTCGCCGTACAGCTCGCTGCGGGTGTGCATCCCGGCGAGGATCAGGGTCGGCAGGTTGCTGTGGCCGATCGGGATCGCCCCGGCCGCGCGCAGCCGGGCCACCGGGACGGCGTCGTCGGTGGCGACGTGGTCGCGGAAGCGTGGGGTGCCGAAGGTGGTGGCCACGCCGGCGATCGGGGTGCACTCCTTCACGGTGAACGGCACGCCCGCGAGCGGCCCGAGGGGCTCGCCGGCGGCCCGGCGGCGGTCGGTGTCCCGCGCGGCCGCGCGGGCCCGGTCGGCGAGGAGCTGGGTGACGGCGTTCAGACGGGGGTTGACCTCGTCGATCCGGGCCAGGTGGCTGTCCACCACCTCCAGGGCCGACACCTCGCCGCCGCGCACGGCGGCGGCGAGTTCGGTGGCGGGCTTGCTCCACAGGGACATGGGGGCGCTCCTCGGCGGGTCGTCGGGCTCGTTCCGATGCGGTCGCATCGGAACGGAACGAACCCTAGCCCGGAACCGATACGCTTGCATCGGAATATCGAATATCGGAGAACACGGCGGCGAGGAGGACGGGCATGCCGAAACAGGTGGACCACGAGGGCCGGCGCCGGCGGATCGCCGAGGCCGTCTGCCTGCTGGTGGACGAGCACGGGCTGGAGGGCGTCACCCTGCGGGACGTCGCCACCCGGGCGGAGGTCTCGATGGGGGCCGTCCAGCGCTGCTTCCGCACCAAGGAGGAGATGCTGCTGGCCGCGCTCGCGCACGTCGGCGAGCGGGTCACCGCGCGGGTGCGGAACCGGCTCACGGCCGGCCCGGCGCAGTCGGCGGCCACCGAACTCGGGCTTGTGGCGGGCGAGGTGGCGCTGCTGCGCGAGGAACACCGGGCCGAGGCCAGGATCTGGCTCGCCTTCGTCGCCGGGGCCGCCGTCAACCCGGCGCTGGCGGCCACCCTGCGGAGCAGCTACGCGGCGCTGGAGGGGCTGGTGGTGCGGCTGGTCGCGGAGGCGGCGGGCGGGGGATCGGCGCTGGGCGGGGCGGCGGCGGGCGGGCCGGCGGCCGGGGGATCGGCGCTGGGCGGGGCGGCCGCCGACGGGGCGGTGGACGCGCGGACCGAGGCCCGTACGCTGCTCGCCCTCGCCGACGGGCTCACCGCGCACGTACTGGTCGGGCACCGGACGGTGGCGGAGGCGGAGGAGGTCCTGCACACGCACCTGGCCGGGCTCTGGGCGCGCTGCTGAAACGGCCCCTCGGCACGCGGCTGAAGTCGTCGCCCACTGTTGTCGCCCCCGTCACCGTCCAGTCCGTGGATGGTCGGCCACGGCGGTGGCCGGGTCGGGCAGGATCGGGCCCGACGTCACCGGAGACACCTGTCGGACACTCGAGTTGGGAGAGCCTGCCGTGACTGCTGTGGAGATCCCCGGGTCCAAGTCCATCACCGCCCGGGCGCTGTTCCTGGCCGCCGCCGCCGAGGGCGTGACCACCCTGCGCCGGCCGCTGTCCTCGGACGACACCGAGGGCTTCGCGCAGGGGCTGGACACCCTCGGGTACCGGATCGAGCGGACGGCCGCGGCGTGGCGGGTGGAGGGCCGCCCGGCCGGTCCCGCCGTCCCGGAGGCCGAGGTGTACTGCCGCGACGGCGCCACCACCGCGCGCTTCCTGCCCACCCTCGCCGCCGCCGGCCACGGCACGTACCGCTTCGACGCCTCCGCCCAGATGCGCCGCCGCCCGGTCGCCCCGCTCACCCGGGCGCTGCGCGACCTGGGCGTGGACCTGCGGCACGAGGAGGCCGAGGGGCACCACCCGCTGACGGTCCTCGCCGACGGCGTCCGCGGCGGTGAACTCACCCTGGACGCCGGGCAGTCCTCGCAGTACCTGACCGCGCTGCTGCTGCTCGGCCCGCTCACCCGGGACGGCCTGCGGATCACCGTCACCCGGCTGGTCTCCGCGCCGTACATCGGCATCACCCTGGCGATGATGCGCGACTTCGGGGTCGAGGTGAAGCGGGAACGGACGCCCGCGGGCGAGCTGTTCGAGGTGCCCCCCGGCGGCTACCGGGCCGCCGACTACCCGATCGAGCCGGACGCCTCCACCGCCAGCTACTTCTTCGCCGCCGCGGCCCTGGCCGGCCGGGAGGTCACCGTCCCCGGCCTCGGCCGGGACGCGCTCCAGGGCGACCTGCGCTTCGTCGACGTGCTGCGGCGGATGGGCGCCCGGGTGGACGTCGGCGCCGACCGCACCACGGTGGCCGGCGAGGGCCCGCTCGGCGGGATCACCGTCAACATGCGGGACATCTCCGACACCATGCCCACCCTCGCGGCCATCGCCCCGTTCGCCACCGGGCCGGTGCGGATCGAGGACGTCCACAACACCCGGGTCAAGGAGTGCGACCGCCTGGAGGCCTGCGCCGACAACCTGCGCGCGATGGGCGTCACCGTGGCCACCGGGGACGACTGGATCGAGATCCGGCCCGGCACGCCCCGCCCGGCCGAGGTCACCACCCACTCCGACCACCGGATCGTCATGTCCTTCGCCGTCACCTCGCTGCGCACCCCCGGCATCACCTTCGACGACCCGGGCTGCGTGCGGAAGACCTTCCCGGGGTTCCACGAGGCCTTCGCGGCGCTGCGCGCGGAGTGGGGGGTCTGACCCGCGCCGCTCCGACCCGGGTCGTCGCTCCGACCCGGGTCGTCGTCCGGGCCGGGAAATCCCGGTTGCCAGGCGGCGGCCCCGGCGGCGAGGATTCCGTTCGTGTCCGAGACGGTGTTCGAGACGGTGTCCGACGGGCCCGGGCTGCGGCCCTACCCCAAGATCCCCGCCCGGGGCCGCTCCGGCGGGCCCGGCAGCCGCGAGTGGACCGCGGCCGAGAAGGTGCACGGGGCACACTTCGCCGTGGTCTGCGAAGGCGGCTCCGTCCGGGCCGCGAAACGGCGTGAACTGCTGGACGACGAAGGGCTGGACGGCTTCTTCGGGGTGAGCCGGATCTGGCCCGAACTCTCCGTCGCGGCCGCCCGGTTCGCCGCCGCGGTGCGCGAACCGTGGGGCGCCGCCGCCGTGGTGACGGTCTACGGCGAACTGGCCGGCGGCCGCTACCCGCACCCCGGGGTGCCCGCCGTCCCCGGCGTCGACCCGGTCCAGACCGGCGTCTGGTACGCCCCCGGCCTGCGCTGGCTGCCCTTCGACGCCACCGTCGAGACACCCGAGGGCCGCTGGTGGATCGCCGACCGGACCCTGCGCACGGCCGCGCGGGCCGCCGGACTCGCCTGCGTCCCCCTGCTCGGCCACGGCCCGCTGAACACCCTGCACGACCTGCCGGTCCGCTACCCCAGCCGGGTGCCCGCCCTGCTCGGCCTGCCCGAGCTGCCGGACAACCTCGCCGAGGGGTACGTCCTCAAACCGGCCGGCGAATGGCACGAGTCCGCCACCGCCCGTCCGCTCGTGAAGGTGAAGCAGCGGGCCTTCGCCGAGGACGACCGCTACGACGGCGCCCGCCCCTACCTCCCCCCGCCGGAGGGCGCGGCCGGCGTCCCCGCCTGGCTCCTCGTCCAGGCCTCGGCCCTGCTCACCCCCACCCGCGCCGCCGCCGCCGTCAGCAAGCTCGGCCCCCGCACGCCCGCGCAGGCCGTGGCCGCGGAGATCGCGGCGGACGTGGCCGAGGAACTCGCCGACGCCGTGGGAGGGTTGGACCCAACCGTCCTGGCCGCCCTGCGCCAGGCCCTCGAACCGGGGGCCCGGGCCCTCACGTCCTTCGACGCGGAGGACCGGCACAACTCCTGAGTGCCGAGTGGCCGGCGGCTGCCGTACCTTGATCGTTCGTGGGGGTCAGGGGCGCGAGAAGGATTCCTCGGGAAAGTCGTCGGCCGATGTAGAGGCCGGGTTCCGCCGCTCCGACTGAGAGGTGACGGCGCGCCGACGGGGCGCGTGAGACGGAGGGGACACCCGGAATGAAGTACGTCGCGATGATCTACGGCAACCAGGCCAAGTGGGACTCCTTCCCGGCCGAGGCGTGGCCGGAGGCGATCGCCAGGCAGGAGGCGTTCAACGCACGGTACCGGGAGAGCGGGGAGCTGATCGGCGCGTACGGGCTGGCGGACGCGGCGGCGGCGCAGCTGGTGCGGCGGGCGGAGGGGGTGCCGGTGGTCACCGACGGGCCGTACCTGGAGACCAAGGAGTACGTGGCCAGCTTCTACCTGCTGGACTGCGAGAGCCTGGAGCGGGCCCAGCAGATCGCGGCGGACATGCCGTTCGCGGACGTGGAGCCGGTGGAGCTGTGGCCGGTCCTGCACGAGTCCGTGGCGGGCGACCTCCCCGTGTGCGAGTGAGCGGAACGACCGGTGCCGTCGAGGGCCTGCTGCGCGAACTGGCGCCGCAGGTCCTCGGCGTGCTGGTGCGGCGGCACGGCGGGGCGTTCGACGCGTGCGAGGACGCGGTGCAGGAGGCGCTGCTGGCCGCCGCGACGCAGTGGCCGGAGGGCGGGGTGCCGGCCAACCCGAGGGGCTGGCTGGTGACGGTCGCGGACCGGCGGCTGGTGGACCGGGTGCGCAGCGATTCGGCGCGCCGCCGCCGGGAGGAGGCGCTGGCGCTGGCCACGCCGCAGTCGGCGCTGCTGGCCCCCGCGGCCGACGCGCCCGACCCGGCGGCGGACGACTCGCTCGCGCTGCTGTTCCTCTGCTGCCACCCGGCGCTGTCCGTGCCGAGCCGGATCGCGCTGACCCTGCGCGCGGTCGGCGGCCTGACCACCGCGCAGATCGCGGCCGCGTTCCTGGTGCCCGAGGCGACGATGGCGCAGCGGATCAGCCGGGCGAAGCAGACGCTGAGGAGCGCGGGCGGGGGACTGTCCCTCGGCGGGGGAGAGTCCCTCCCGGAGGGCGGGCCGGGGCGGCTGGGCGAGGTCCGGCACGTGCTGTACCTGGTCTTCAACGAGGGCTACACGGCGAGCGGCGGCGAGGAGCTGACCGCGCCGCGGCTGTCCGAGGAGGCGATCCGGCTGACCCGGCTGCTGCGGCGGCTCACCCCCGGGGACGCCGAGACGGCGGGGCTGCTCGCGCTGATGCTGCTGACCGACGCCCGCCGGCCGGCCCGTACCGGGGCGCACGGCGCGGTGGTGCCGCTGGACGAGCAGGACCGCGGCCGGTGGGACCGTGAACTGCTGGGCGAGGGGCTGGAGTTGATCGCCTCGGTGCTGCCGCGCGGGCACGCCGGGCCGTACCAGGTGCAGGCCGCGATCGCCGCGGTGCACGGGGAGGCGGCGACGGCGCGGGAGACCGACTGGCCGCAGGTCCTGGCGCTGTACGACCTGCTGCTGCGCCTCGACCCGAACCCGGTGGTCGCGCTCAACCGGGCGGTCGCGGTCGCGATGGTGCACGGGCCGGAGGCCGGGCTGGCACTGGTGGCGGAGCTGGCCGGGGACCGGCGCCTGGCCCGGCACCACCGGCTGCTCGCCGTCCGGGCGCACCTGCTCGACCGGCTCGGCACCGACCCGGCGGCCGCCGCCCGCGCCTACCGGGAGGCGGCGGCCCGGACGGCGAGCGCCCCGGAGCGGCGCCATCTGGCCTCCCGGGCACGGCGGTTGGAGGGGGCCTCGAGCACGGGGTGAGCGGGCGGGCGGCAGGGTCGAGGGCGGGGTCGAGGGCGGGTTCAGACGGCGTCCAGGGGGCTTCCGCGTCCGCCGGGAGGGGCCCATCATGGGCTCCCGGCCCCGGCAGAACCGCCCCGACACCGTTCCAGGGCCGCCGTCAGGAGGCAGAAGAGATGACGATCCCACCGCCCGTTCGGATCCAGGCCGCCGTCGTCCGCGCCGCGTACGCGCTGCCCGAGGGCCTGCGGCGGGCCGTCGCGGGCAAGCCGGTGGTCCTCGACGGGCAGACGCTCGCGCTGGACGCGCAGTTGATACTCAAGCTCCAACGGCTGTCCGGGGCGTCCCTGGTGATGTCGGGCGGGGTCGGGCCGTCGCGCGCCGCGATGGAGCACGCGCGGCACCTGGTGGGCGGGCCGCGCAACCGTACGGTGGCCGCGCGGAGCGTCGGCATCCCGCAGGAGCACGGCGAACTGGCCGCGACGCTGTACACCCCGGAGGGGCTGGCGGCCGGTTCCGGCCTGCTGGTCCTCCTGCACGGCGGGGGCTGGGTGGTCGGCAGCCGGGCCAGCCACGACCACGTCGCCCGCTTCCTCGCCCAGCGGGCGCGGGTGCGGGTGCTGTCGGTGGAGTACCGGCTGGCGCCCGAGCACGCGTTCCCGGCGGCGGCCGAGGACGCGCTGGCCGCGTTCGACTACGCCTACGCCAAGGCCGCCGACCTGGGCGCGGACCCGGAGCGGATCGCGGTCGGCGGGGACAGCGCGGGCGGCAACCTGGCCGCCGTCGCCGCCCAGCAGGCGGTCCGGCGGGGCGGCCCCGCGCCGGTGTTCCAGCTGCTGCTGTACCCGGCGACCGACGCCTCGACCCGGCGCCCCTCGCGCGCACTGTTCGCCGACGGGTTCTTCCTGACCAGCGCCGACATGGACTGGTTCGCCGACCGGTACGCGCCCGCGCCCGCCGACCGCACCGACCCGCGGCTGTCGCCGCTGCTCGCCGAGGACCTGACCGGCCTGCCGCCCGCGTACATCGGCACCGCGGGCTTCGACCCGCTGCGCGACGAGGGCGAGGCGTACGCGCGGGCGCTGGAGGAGGCCGGGGTCGCGGTGCGGCTGAGCCGGCAGTCGGACCTCATCCACGGGTACGCCAGCTACATCGGCATCGGCCACCGCTTCCGGGAGGCGACGGCCGAGGCGGCGGAGGCGCTGCGGCAGGCGATCGGCGGGTAGCGGCAGCGCGCCGGAGGGCTTGCGGCGAAGGGCGGGACCCCGGCAGCGGGCGGGTCCCGCCCTTCGCCGTGCCGTGAGACGGAAGGCGGGCCGGGGCCGGAGGCGAAAGGGGGGCGGGGCCGGAGGTGGAAGAGGGGCGTGACCGTGAGGCGGAAGGGGGCGTGCCCGGAGGCGGAAGGGGGGCGTGAGCCGTACGGTCACGCGCCGGATCGCTGTCGCGCAGGGGGTTCTCGGCGACCGGCTCTTATTGTACTGTCCGTCTAATAAGCGGGTGAGCGGGAACCCGCGGAACAGGCACCTGGAGGCAGCCATGGCTCTCACCTGGCAGACGGGGCACGGCCACACCACGGCCGACGACGACGTCTCGAAGCGGCTGCTGGAGTCGGCCGCCACCCTCTCCTACGACCCCTCGACCGAGATCGACTGGGACGCCCCCCTCCCGGACGACCACTACGGCCTCAACCCGGAGTGGAGCACCCTCTACGGCACCCGGCTGTGGGACGAGATGACCGAGCGCCAGCGGGTCACGCTCACCCGGCACGAGGTCTGCTCGATCATGAACACCGGCATCTGGTTCGAGATGATCCTCCAGCAGATGGTGCTGCGCGACCAGTACCTCAAGAACCCCGCCACCGCCGAGTTCCAGTTCGCGCTCACCGAGATCGCCGACGAGTGCCGCCACTCGATCATGTTCGCCCGCGCCTGCGCCAAGATGGGTGTCCCCGCCTACCGCCCGAACAAGGTGATCGCCCAGGCCGGGCGCGCCTTCAAGGCGCTCGCCAAGGGCGAACTCGCCTACGGCGGCATCCTGGTGGCCGAAGAGGTGCTCGACGTCATGCAGCGCGACTGGATGCGCGGCGAGAAGGTGCTAGAGATCGTCCGCGGCACGTCCCGGATCCACGTGGTCGAGGAGTCCCGGCACATGAAGTTCGCCCGGCAGGAGATCCGCGAGCGGATGCGCCACGCGAGCCCGGCCCGCCGGCGCGCCTCGGCCACCGGTATCGCCGTGGGCGCGTACGTCATCGTCACCAGCATGGTGCACCCGGGCGTGTACAAGGCCGCCGGGCTCGACGTGCAGCGGGCGCTCGCCGAGGTGAGGGCCAGCGAGCACCGCAAGGCGATGATGCGCACCAGCTCCCGGCACCTGATGGCCTTCCTCGCCGAGACCGGCCTGCTCACCAGCCGCTCGGCGGCCGTCTACCGCCGGGTGCACATGCTCTGACGGACCGTCACCATCGAGCCGCCCCATCCCCCACGCGCAGCGAGGACCCACCCCGGCCATGGCCTACGCGATCACCCAGACCTGCTGCAACGACGCCTCGTGCGTGTCCGTCTGCCCGGTCAACTGCATCCACCCGACCCCGGACGAACCGGAGTTCGGCACCACCGACACGCTCTACATCGACCCGCGGGCGTGCATCGACTGCGGCGCCTGCGCGGACGCCTGCCCGGTGGACGCGGTGTTCCCGGTCGACCGGCTGCGCGGACCCGACACCGTGTTCGGCGACCTCAACCGCGACTGGTTCCGCGACCACCCCAACGACCACGCCTGGGGCGCGCCCAGCTTCCCGCGCAGCCTGCCGGCCGAGGTCGGCGCGCTGCGGATAGCCGTCGTCGGCACCGGCCCGTCCGCCGGGTACACCGCGCAGGAACTGCTGCGCGGCACCAGCGCCGAGATCACCATGATCGACCGGCTGCCGGTCACCGGCGGCCTGCTGCGCCACGGCGTCGCGCCCGACCACCAGTCCACCAAGCGGATCGCGGAGAGCTTCGCGAGCGTCTTCCACGACCCCCGGCTGCGGATGCACCTCAACGTGGAGATCGGCACGGACCTCACCCACCAGGAGCTCGCCGCCCACCACCACGCGGTGGTGTACGCGGTCGGCGCGGCCGCCGACCGCCGGCTCGGCATACCCGGCGAGGACCTGCCGGGCAGCCTGCCCGCCACCGCCTTCGTCGGCTGGTACAACGCCGAACCCACCGTGCCCGCCGACGCGGTGGAGCTGTCGGCGGAGCGCGTGGTGGTGGTCGGCAACGGCAACGTCGCGGTGGACGTCGCCCGCATCCTGCTCACCGACCCCGACCGGCTCGCCGCCACCGACATCGCCGACCACGCCCTGGCCGCGCTGCGCCGCAGCCGGGTCCGGGAGGTCGTGCTGCTCGCCCGGCGCGGCCCCGGGCAGGCGGCGTGGAGCAGGGCGGAGTTCCTGGCGCTGCGGCGGCTGCCGGGCGTCGAGGTGGTGGTGGCGGACCACCCGGAGGTGCGGGCGGCGATCGAGGCGGCGGAGGCGGAGGCGGAGGCGGAAGCGGGGTCGGGTACGGCGTCGGGGGCGGCGCTGCTCGCCGGGCTGCCGCTGGTGCCGCACGACGGTGACGCGGCGCCCGGGCCGGGGCGGCGGATCGTACTGCGGTTCCTGTCGGCGCCGGTCGAGCTGTCCGGGGAGGGGCGGGTCGAGGCGCTGACCGTCGAACGGACCGCCCCGGCGGCGGACGGCCGGGTCGAGGGCACCGGGGTGCGGGACGTGCTGCGGGCCGGGCTGGTGGTGCGCTCCATCGGGCACCGGGGCGTCCCGCTGCCCGGGCTGCCGTTCGACGAGCGGACCGGGACGGTCGCGCACCGGGCGGGGCGGGTCGTCGACCCGTCGACCGGACGGCCGCTGCCGGGGACGTACGTGGTGGGCTGGGCCAAGCGCGGGCCGTCCGGCGGGATCGGCGCCAACCGGGCCTGCGCCCGGGAGACGGTGGGCGCGCTGCTGGACGACGCGACCGCCCGCGCGCTGCCCGTCCCGGAGGCGGGGCGCGGCGACTTCGAACGGCTGGTGCGCAAGCGGCGGCCGGACGCGGTCGGGCTGCGGGAGCTGCGGGCGGTGGACCGCGCGGAACGCGAGCGGGGCGAGGCCGAGGGGCGGCCCCGGGTGAAGCTCGCCACCGTCGCGGAGCTGCTGGCGGCGGGACTGCGGCGGTAGGGCCCGTCTTCGAACTCGCGTCTGCGGGGCGGCGCACAGGACGTGCGCAGGAAGTCGGGTGGGCCGACTTCCTGCGCACCAGGGTCGGCAAGC
>NZ_JBSFJC010000037.1:0-68007 GCF_053597855.1 Kitasatospora sp. NPDC001225 | reverse complement strand
CTCTCCCTAACCGCCGGCCGCGCCATGGGGCCCGGCGCCCCCGGGGCCGTCTGCCCGCGCGGGAGTACACTCCCCCGGCCGGGCCCCGGCACCCCCGCGAGGGAGGGCCGGGCAGCGGCGTACGGGCGGAGCGTCAGGCGCCGATGGCGTGCAGACCGCCGTCGACGTGGATGATCTCGCCGGTGGTCTTCGGGAACCAGTCCGACAGCAGCGCGACGATGCCGCGGCCGGCCGGCTCCGGGTCGCTCAGGTCCCACTTCAGCGGGGAGCGGTGGTTCCAGGTGTCGGCCAGGTCGCCGAAGCCCGGGATGGACTTGGCGGCCATCGAGCCGATCGGACCGGCCGAGATCAGGTTGCAGCGGATGTCCCGGTCGCCCAGGTAGCGCGCCAGGTAGCGGTTGGTCGACTCCAGGGCGGCCTTGGCCGGGCCCATCCAGTCGTACTGCGGCCAGGCGTACTGCGCGTCGAAGGTCAGGCCGACCACCGAGCCGCCGTCCTGCATCAGCGGCAGCAGCGCCGTGGTCAGCGACTTCAGCGAGTACGCCGAGACGTGCATCGCGGTGGCCACGGACTCCCACGGGGTGTCCAGGAAGTTGCCGCCCAGCGCGTCCTGCGGGGCGAAGCCGATCGAGTGGACGATGCCGTCCAGGGTCGGCAGGTGCTCGCGGACCTGGTCGGCGATGCCGGCCAGCTGCTCCGGGTTGGAGACGTCCAGCTCCAGCACCTTGACCGGCTTCGGCAGCTTCCGGGCGATCCGCTCGGTCAGGCTCGGGCGCGGGAAGGCGGTGAGGATGATCTCCGCGCCCTGCTCCTGCGCGAGCTTGGCGGTGTGGAAGGCGATGGAGGACTCCATCAGCACACCGGTGATCAGGATCCGCTTGCCTTCGAGGATTCCACTCATGATCAGTGACCCATGCCCAATCCGCCGTCGACGGGAATGACGGCTCCAGTGATGTACGCGGCCTCGTCCGACCCGAGGAACCGCACGGTGGAGGCGACCTCTGCGGGCGCCGCGTAGCGGCCCAGCGGCACGCCCGCGACGATCTCCGCGCGGCGCTCGTCACTGAGCACGGCGGTCATGTCGGTGTCGACGAAGCCGGGGGCGACCACGTTGACGGTGATGTTGCGCGGGCCGAGCTCGCGCGCCAGCGACCGGGCGAAGCCGACCAGGCCGGCCTTGGAGGCGGCGTAGTTGGCCTGGCCCGGGGAGCCGGACAGGCCCACCACGGACGAGATCAGCACGACGCGGCCCTTCCTGGCGCGCATCATCAGCTTGGACGCGCGCTTGACCACCCGGAAGGTGCCGGTCAGGTTGGTGTCCACGACGGAGGTGAAGTCCTCCTCGGACATGCGCAGCATCAGCGTGTCCTTGGTGATGCCCGCGTTGGCGACCAGCACCTCGACCGCACCGTGCTTCTGCTCGATCTCGGTGAAGGCGGCGTCGACCTGCCCGGCGTCCGTGATGTCGCAGCGCACCGCGAGGACGTCGTACTTGGCCAGCGCCTCGGGCACCTCGCCCGAGCGGCTGGTGATGGCCACCTTGTCGCCCGCTTCGGCGAAGGCCTGGGCGATCGCGAGGCCGATGCCCCGGTTTCCTCCGGTGACGAGAACCGAGCGGCTCAACGATCCACCTCTCTCCGTGAGTGAGCGCGTACGTCGGAATGCGTACGCAGTGTGACGCTATCGGGCGGTCGGCGACGGCGGCGCATCGGTCTCCCACAGCGCCGCCCCGGCGGATCTGTCGCAATCCGACAATCCGTACCCGTCCGTGCCGTCCCGGCGACGGAGACCGCCCAGGCCCGGGCGCTGCCCGGATCGGGGCGACTGTACGGGAACAACACGGGCGGGCGCACCCGTTGCCCCCGTGGTGCGGGGCCGGCCCGGGACCGGCCGTACCGATCCCCGACCATCCCGGCGAGCGACGAAGGCAGAGCGGATGACCAAGGCACGGCCCCGGAGCACCCACCGACGCGGACGACTGCTGGCCCTCACCGCCCTGGCGGCCGGCCTGGGCGCGACCGCCTGGTCGCTGCGCGACCTGCCGGCGGCGTTCGGGCGACGGCCGGACGGCGAGCGCGAGGAGCGGGTGCGCAACTCCCCGCAGTACCGCGACGGCGTCTTCCACAACGCGCCCTCCGCGCTCGCCCGCGCCACCGGCGCCCCCGGCTTCGACGGCGCCACCGCCCGCCGGATGCTGTTCGAGCGGGCCGGCCGCGTCCCCGCCCACCCGGTGCCGACCGTCCGCCCCGCCACGCCGCCCGGGCCGGCCGCCGAGGGCGTGGAGGTCACCTGGTACGGGCACGCCTCCGCGCTGGTGGAGATCGAGGGCTTCCGGGTGCTGCTCGACCCGGTCTGGAGCGACCGCTGCTCCCCCGCCGCGCACGTCGGCCCCAAGCGGCTGCACCCGGTGCCGGTCGGGCTGGAGGAGCTGCCGCAGGTGGACGCGGTGCTGATCTCGCACGACCACTACGACCACCTGGACATGGCGACGGTCAAGCGCCTGGTGCGCAGCCAGTCCGCGCCCTTCGCGGTGCCGCTCGGCATCGGCGCCCACCTGCGCCGCTGGGGCGTCCCCGAGCACCGGATCATCGAGCTGGACTGGGACGAGACCTGCACCCTGGGCGACCTGGTGCTCACCCTGACCGCGGCGCACCACTTCTCCGGCCGCGGGCTGACCCGCAACACCACCCTGTGGGGCTCCTGGGTGATCGCCGGCCCGAAGCGCAAGGTCTTCTACACCGGCGACTCCGGCTACTTCGAGGGCTACGCCCGGATCGGCGCGCAGCACGGCCCGTTCGACGCCGCGCTGGTCCAGATCGGCGCCTACGACGCGGCCTGGGCGGACATCCACATGACCCCCGAGGACGCCGTCCTCGCGCACCGGGACCTGACCGCCGGCCTGCTGGTGCCGGTCCACTGGTGCACCTTCAACCTGGGCCTGCACCCGTGGGCCGAGCCGATCGAACGGCTGGTGAAGGCCGCCAAGGAGCAGGCCGTCCCGCTGGCCGTGCCGCGCCCCGGCGAGCGGGTCGACGTCGACAACCCGCCGGAGCTGGACGGCTGGTGGGAGACCGTCGGCTGACGGCCCGGGCCCGAGGGCCGCGGAGCCGGGCACCGGAGGCCCGACCGGACGGTCCCTCACTGCGGCGCACCGGTCGAAATGCGCTGGCCGGAAACCCGGTGGACGGGAAATGATGCGGTGCGGGCGCCCCTGTGGCGCCGCACCGCCACCCTCCGCGACCTGGGAGCCCGATTGCCTCCGATCCCTCCGGCCGATAGCTCCGGTGCCCCGCACGGGCGCGCCGTCGACCCGGCGTTCCTCGCCCTGCCGCTGCGGCCCCTCGCCGACGCCGCCCTCGCCCGCGCCCGCGAACTGGGCGCGAGCCACGCCGACTTCCGCCTGGAGCGGATCCGCAGCGCCTCCTGGCGGCTTCGCGACGCGCGCCCGGCCGGCACCTCCGACAGCGTGCAGCTCGGTTTCGCCGTCCGGGTGGTGCTGGACGGCGCCTGGGGCTTCGCCGCCGGTGTCGACCTCACCCCCGACGCGGCGGCCCGGGTCGCCGAGCAGGCCGTCGCGGTGGCCCGCCTCTCCGGCGGGATCAGCCGGGCGGCCGGCTCCACCGAGCGGGTCGAGCTGGCCGCCGAGCCGGTCCACCGGGACGTCACCTGGGTCTCCGCGTACGAGGTCAACCCCTTCGAGGTGCCGGACGCCGAGAAGACCGCGCTGCTCGCCGAGCGCAGCTCCCGGCTGCTGGCCGCCGAGGGCGTCTCGCACGTCCAGGCGGCCCTGCGGACCGTCCAGGAGAACAAGTTCTACGCGGACACCGCCGGCACGGTGACCACCCAGCAGCGGATCCGGGTGCACTCCGACCTGGAGGCCACCTCGGTCGACGAGCGCACCGGCGCCTTCGACTCGATGACGACCCTGGCCCCGCCGGTCGGCCGCGGCTACGAGTACGTCACCGGCACCGGCTGGGACTGGGACGCCGAACTCGCCGAACTGCCCGTCCTGCTGGCCGAGAAGATGCGGGCCCCGAGCGTCGAGGCCGGCCGCTACGACCTGGTGATCGACCCGACCAACCTCTGGCTGACCATCCACGAGTCGATCGGCCACGCCACCGAACTGGACCGCGCGCTCGGCTACGAGGCCGCCTACGCCGGCACCTCCTTCGCCACCTTCGACCAGCTCGGCTCGCTGAAGTACGGCTCCGAGCTGATGCACGTCACCGGCGACCGCACCGCCGAGCACGGCCTGTCCACCATCGGCTACGACGACGAGGGCGTGGCCACCCAGTCCTGGGACCTGGTCAGGGACGGCGTCCTGGTCGGCTACCAGCTCGACCGCCGCATCGCCGCGCTGAAGGGCTTCGAGCGCTCCAACGGCTGCGCCTTCGCCGACTCCCCCGCGCACGTCCCGGTGCAGCGGATGGCCAACGTCTCGCTCCGGCCGGCCGCCGACGGCCCGGACACCGCGGGCCTGGTCGGCCAGGTCGAGAACGGCCTCTACATCGTCGGCGACCGTTCCTGGTCGATCGACCAGCAGAGGTACAACTTCCAGTTCACGGGGCAGCGCGCCTACGCCATCAAGGACGGCGAACTCGCGGGCCAGGTCAAGGACTTCGCCTACCAGGCCACCACCACCGACTTCTGGGGCTCGATGGCGGCGGTCGGCGGCCCGCAGACCTACTTCCTCGGCGGCGCCTTCAACTGCGGCAAGGCGCAGCCCGGTCAGATCGCGGCGGTCAGCCACGGCTGCCCGTCGGCGCTGTTCCGCAACGTCAACGTGCTCAACACCCAGCAGGAGGCGGGTCACTGATGACCGCGAAGCAGCCCCACGAACTCGTCGAGCTGGCGCTCGGCCTCTCCCGCGCCGACGGCTGCGTGGTGATCGCCGACGAGGAGTCCACCGCCAACCTGCGCTGGGCCGGCAACGCCCTGACCACCAACGGCGTCACCCGCGGCCGCCGCCTCACCGTGATCGCCACCGTGGCCGGCGCCGAGGGCACCGCCTCCGGCGTGGTCTCCCGCGAGGCCGTCACCGCGGCGGAGGTGGAGGGCCTGGTACGGGCCGCCGAGGAGGCCGCCCGCGCGGCCGGACCGGCCGAGGACGCCCAGCCGCTGATCGCCGGCGGGCCCTCCTCGCCGGACTTCACCGAGCCGCCCGCGCTGACCTCCATCGAGGTGTTCGACGCCTTCGGCCCGGCCCTCGGCGAGGCCTTCGCCCGCGCCGCGGCCCAGGGCCAGCTCCTGTACGGCTTCGCCCGGCACGAGATGACCTCCAGCTACCTGGGCAGCTCCACCGGCCTGCGGCTGCGCCACGACCAGCCCACCGGCATGGTCGAGATCAACGCCAAGACCGCCGACCTCTCCAGCTCCGCCTGGGTGGGCGCCTCCACCCGGGACTTCGCCGACGTCGACGTCGCCGGCCTGCACACCGAGCTGACCAGGCGGCTCGGCTGGGGCGCCCGCAAGGTGGACCTGCCCGCCGGGCGGTACGAGGCGCTGCTGCCGCCCTCGGCCGTCGCCGACCTGCTGATCGTCCTCAACTGGTCCTCCGGCGGCCGGGACGCCCAGGAGGGCCGGACGGTCTTCTCCAAGCCCGGCGGAGGCACCCGGATCGGCGACAAGCTCAGCGCCCTGCCGCTGACCCTGCGCTCCGACCCGCGCGAACCCGGCCTGGAGGCCGCGCCGTTCGTGCTCACCCACTCCTCCGGCGGGGACTACTCGGTCTTCGACAACGGCCAGCCGATCACCGCCACCGAGTGGATCCGCGAGGGCGTGCTGAACGACCTGGTCACCACCCGCCACGCGGCCGCCCTCACCGGCCTGCCGCTGCGCCCGGCGATCGACAACCTCGTGCTGGAGACGGCCGACCAGGAGTCCGCGCCGACGCTGGACGAGATGATCGCCCGCACCGAGCGCGGCCTGCTGCTCACCTGCCTCTGGTACATCCGCGAGGTGGACCCGGCGACGCTGCTGCTCACCGGGCTCACCCGGGACGGCGTCTACCTGGTGGAGAACGGCGAGGTCGTCGGCGAGGTCAACAACTTCCGGTTCAACGAGTCCCCGGTGGACCTGCTGAACCGGATCACCGAGGTGGGCCGCACCGAACGCTGCCTGCCCCGCGAGTGGAGCGACAACGTCACCCGCACCGCGATGCCACCCGTGCGTGTCACGGACTTCAACATGAGTTCGGTCAGCCAGGCCTCTTAGCCGCTGACCGACGGGGGATACGAGAGACATGATGGACGAGAAGCGCCTGGTCAGGTCGAGCAAGATGCTGTCGCGGATCCTGCGGCACGAGCCCGGGCTGGCGGGGGTCGTGCTGGACGCGTCCGGCTGGGTCCGGGTCGACGAGCTGCTCGCCGGGCTCGCCGCCCGGGGCCGGCCGCTCACCCGCGCCGAGCTGGACCACGTCGTGGCGACCAACAACAAGCGCCGCTTCGGCTACTCGCCGGACGGTCTCTCGATCCGCGCCAACCAGGGCCACACGGTGGCGGTCGACCTCGGCCTGACCGCCACCGTGCCGCCGCCCGTGCTCTACCACGGCACCGCCGACCGGCACCTGGCGGCGATCTTCCGCGAGGGCCTGCGCCCGATGGCCCGCCAGGACGTCCACCTCTCGGCGGACACCGGGACGGCCACCGGGGTCGGCGCCCGGCACGGCCGTCCGGTGGTGCTGACCGTGAACGCGGCGGCGATGACGGCGGCCGGCCACGAGTTCCGGCTCAGCGAGAACGGCGTCTGGCTCACCGACGCCGTGCCCCCGCGGTACCTCTCCCGCCGCTCCTAGCGCCGCGCCGCACCGCCGAGGGCCTGTCCGCTCCGCCGGACAGGCCCTTCGCGTACCCGACCGGGTGGGTGCGGCCCACCCGGTCTCGTCGCCGGGTGCGCCCGGGCGTACCGTGAGGAGGCCGCGCGGCCAGGCGCGCGGGTGCGCGACGAGGGCGGTAGGACACATGGGCAAGAGCGCCGACGACGGGCAGGTCTTCCGGATCACGGGGGCGCGCAGCAGCCTCACCGAGGACGTCCGGGGACGCCAGCGCCGCTACGTCATCTCGATGCTGCTCCGCACGGTCTGCGTGCTGCTCGCGGTGGTGCTGTGGGACGTCCAGCGCTGGCTGGCGTTCGCGGCGCTGGCGGGCGCCGTCCTGCTGCCGTACTTCGCGGTGCTGATCGCCAACGCGGGCCGGGAGCGGGCCCCGGGGCTGCCGAGCACCTTCGACATCCCGCTGGACACCCCGCTGATGCTCGGCCCCGGTGGGACGGGTGGGGCTGGTGCGAAGGCTGGTACAGGAGAGGCAAAGGCCGTTCCCACCGATCCTTCACAGGACGTGGACTGACCGTCCGTTTCATGCCGCTTCATCCCCGTCCGGCTCAGCGAAAGCTCAAAAGAAGCTCAGATTAATCATGCAAGACCTCCCCATCCGAGGGTCTTGGCGTGACATACTGCGTACGCGCTCCGCATCCCCCGTCGGAGCGACGGACCGACGCCGGGCGGCTCCCCCCGTGGCTGCCCGGCGTCGCCATGCCCGGATCCGGTCGGCCCGGACGGGCGTGACAGACTGGCGGTGCAGACCCACCCGCCAATCGCTGAGGACGGCCCGATGGACACCCCGCAGACGCCGATCTGCTCCGCCAAGGGCTGCCGGACGGACGCCGGCTGGGTGCTGGTGTGGAACAACCCCAAGCTGCACACCCCGGACCGCCGCAAGACCTGGCTCGCCTGCGACGGGCACCGCGAGCACCTGTCCCAGTTCCTCTCGGTACGCGGCTTCCTCAAGGAGGTCGTCGCCTTCGCCGACTGGACCCCCGAGCCCGCCGAGGGCTCCGGGAAGCCGGCCTAGCGCCTGCCCGACCGGCTCAACCGGCCCAACCCGCTCGACCCGCTCAGCCGCCGATCGCGGACATCGGCCGCTCGGGCTGGAGGAACTCCGGGTCGTCGATCCCGGCCCCGGCCTTCTTGCCCCACATCGCCGCCCGCCACAGCGCGGCCAGTTCGGCGTCGTCCGCGCCGGAGCGCAGCGCGGTGCGCAGGTCGGTCTCGCCGGTCGCGAACAGGCAGTTGCGCACCTGGCCGTCGGCGGTCAGCCGGGTGCGGTCGCAGGCCCGGCAGAACGGCCGGGTGACCGAGGCGATCACGCCCACCCGGCCCGGGCCGCCGTCCACCAGCCAGCGCTCGGCGGGTGCCGCGCCCCGGCTCGCGGACGGCTCCGGGGTGAGTGTGAAGCGGGTGCGCAGCAGGTCCAGGATCTCCGTCGCGGTGACCATCGACGTACGGTCCCAGCCGTGCTGGGCGTCCAGCGGCATCTGCTCGATGAAGCGCAGCTCGTAGCCCCGCTCCAGGCACCAGGCCAGCAGGTCGGCCGCCTCGTGGTCGTTGACCCCGCGCATCAGCACCGCGTTCAGCTTCACCGGTGCCAGCCCGGCGGCCTCGGCGGCGGCCAGCCCGTCCAGGACGTCCTGGTGGCGGTGGCGGCGGGTGAGGGTGTGGAACACCTCGGGGTCGAGGGTGTCCAGCGAGACGTTGACCCGGTCCAGGCCGGCCTCGCGCAGCGCCGTCGCGGTGCGGGCCAGTCCGATGCCGTTGGTGGTCAGCGAGAGCTCCGGGCGCGGCTCCAGCTCCGAGCAGGCGGCGACGACGGCGACCAGTCCGGGACGCAGCAGCGGTTCGCCGCCGGTGAAGCGGACCTCGCGCACGCCCAGGTCGCGCACGGCCACGGTGACCAGCCGGACGATCTCCTCGTCGGTCAGCAGCTCGGGCTTGGCCAGCCACCGCAGGCCCTCCTCGGGCATGCAGTAGGTGCAGCGCAGGTTGCAGCGGTCCGTGAGGGAGACCCTCAGGTCGACGGCCTGGCGTCCGAAGGTGTCGAGCAGCACGTTCGTCCTTCCCCGAGATGCGGCCGGCCCGGCCACCGTCACGGCGGGCCGGGCCAGCATAGTCATCGCGGGACGATCAGTGGGCGCCCAGCCCGGTCAGCGAGCGGACCTCCAGTTCAGCGTACTTCGCCGCGTCGGGGCGTTCCCTGGACAGCAGCGTGCCGAGCCAGCCGGCCAGGAAGCCGACCGGGATGGAGACCAGGCCGGGGTTCTCCAGCGGGAACCAGTGGAAGTCGGAGTGCGGGAAGAGCGAGGTCTTCGCGCCGGAGACCACCGGGGAGAAGACCACCAGCGTCACCGAGGTGAGCAGTCCGGCGTAGACCGAGCTGACCGCGCCGACGGTGGTGAAGCGCTTCCAGAACAGCGAGTAGAGCAGGGTGGGCAGGTTCGCCGAGGCGGCGACGGCGAAGGCCAGCGCGACCAGGGCGGCGGTGTTGAGCTTGTCCGCGAAGAGGCTGAGCACGATCGCCACCGCCCCGATCGCGACCGCGGCCCACTTCGCCGACCGCACCTCCTCCTTCTCGCTCGCCTTCCCGCGCCGGATCACGTTGGCGTAGAGGTCGTGAGCGAAGGAGGCCGAGGAGGCGAGCGTGAGCCCGGCGACCACGGCCAGGATGGTGGCGAAGGCGACCGCCGAGATCACCGCGAGCAGGATCGCGCCGCCGGTGCTCCCGGCGCCCCCGCCGAGCGCCTCGGCCAGCTGCGGGGCCGCGGTGTTGCCCGCCGCGTTCGCCGCCTTGATCGCCTTGGAGCCGACCAGCGCGGCCGCGCCGAAGCCGAGCGCCAGGGTCATCAGGTAGAAGACGCCGATGATGCCGATCGCCCAGAGCACCGACTTCCGAGCCGCCTTGGCGGTGGGCACGGTGTAGAAGCGGACCAGGATGTGCGGCAGGCCGGCGGTGCCGAGCACCAGCGCGATGCCGAGGCTGATGAAGTCGAGCTTGGCGGTGCCGCTGCCGTACTTCTGCCCCGGTTGGAGGAAGGCCTCGCCCTTGCCGCTCGCGCTCGCCGCCGCGCCGAGCAGTTCGGAGGGGTTGAAGTGGTACTTGGCCAGTACCAGGACGGTCATCAGCGCGGCGCCGGCGATCAGCAGCACCGCCTTGACGATCTGCACCCAGGTGGTGCCCTTCATCCCTCCTATCACCACGTAGACGATCATCAGCGCGCCGACCCCGACGATGGTCCAGCGCTTGGCGGCGCCCCCCTCGGCCCCCAGCAGCAGGGCCACCAGGGTGCCGGCGCCGACCATCTGGGCGAGCAGGTAGAAGATCGACACCACGATGGTGGAGACGCCCGCCGCGGTGCGCACCGGGCGCTGGCGCATCCGGAACGCGAGCACGTCCGCCATCGTGAAGCGGCCGGAGTTGCGCAGCGGTTCGGCGATCAGCAGCAGGGCGACCAGCCAGGCGACCAGGAAGCCGATCGAGTAGAGGAAGCCGTCGTAGCCGCTGAGCGCGATGGTCCCGGCGATGCCGAGGAAGGAGGCGGCGGACATGTAGTCGCCGGAGATGGCCAGGCCGTTCTGGAAGCCGGTGAAGCCGCGGCCGCCGGCGTAGAAGTCGGCGGCGCTCCTGGTCTGCCGCCCGGCCCAGACGGTGATGCCGAGGGTGGCGAGGACGAACACGCCGAACAGGGCCATCGTCAGGCCGCGGTGCTCGGTGGCGGAGCTGGCGAGCAGGCTCATTCGGCGGACTCCCGGGGAGCGTGGACGACGGCGCCGTGCGCCTCGCGGATCGCCGCGGCGGGCGGGTCGATCCGCCGGTCCGCGTAGCGGGCGTACCAGGCGGCGATGGCGAAGGTGGTCACGAACTGCAGCAGCCCGAGGACCAGGGCCACGTTGACGTGCCCGAGGACCTTGGTGCGCATCAGTCCCGGGGCGTAGCAGGAGAGCAGGACGTAGAACAGGTACCAGAGCACGAAGCCGATGGTGACCGGGAAGGCGAAGCTCCGGAACGAGCGCCGCAGCGTACGGAACTCCTCGCTGTCGTCGATGAGTTGGGCTTCCGTGGCGGCGGTGGTGGTGAGCGGCGGCGAATCCACGCTGTCTCACTCCTTCGGCGTATTTGTCACACGGGGGGAACGATCGAACGTGAGGGGCGTCACATGTCTGGTGTGCGCCGCGCAATGCTAGGAGCGTCCTGCCCGCCCCGGAAGGGGTTGACCGCGATCAGTCGACCGTTCACCCCCTCGCACCATCCGATTGGCCGAAAAACAGCCCATCCCAGCGACCGCACCGCCCACGATCGGCCCCCGGAACCTCCCCGGAGAACGGCTCCGGCCCGTGCCGCGCCCCGAACGGGGCGGCACGGGCCGGAGCCGGGAGGCCGACGCCTCAGAAGGCGATCCGCACCTTCAGGGCCGAGCGGTCGTCCATCGCGCGGTAGCCGTCCGGAACGCCGTCCAGGCCGACGGTCCGGTCGAAGACCAGGCCCGGCTCGATGGCGCCCGAGAGGACGTCCGGCAGCAGCTCGGGGATGTACGCGCGGGCCGGGGCGACGCCGCCGTTCAGCGAAACGTTCCGGCCGAACATCTGACCGATGTCGACGCCCGCGCTGCCGCCGTGCGGCACCCCGACGTAGCCCACCGCGCCGCCGTCCCGGGCTATCGAGACGGCCGTCCGCATCGACTCCTCGGTGCCGACCGCCTCCAGCACCGCGTGCGCGCCCTGCCCGCCGGTCAGCTCCTTCACCGCCTCGACCGCGGCCTCGCCGCGCTCCGCCACCACGTCCGTCGCACCGAAGCGGCGGGCCAGCTCGGTGCGGGCCGTGTGCCGGCCCAGCGCGATGATCCGGCCCGCGCCCAGCCGGTGCGCCGCCAGGACGCCGCACAGGCCCACCGCGCCGTCGCCGACCACCGCGACCGTCGCCCCGGGCCGCACCCGCGCCGAGACCGCCGCGTGGTGCCCGGTGGACATCACGTCGGACAGCGCCAGCAGCCCGGGCAGCAGCTTCTCGTCGCCCGCCGCCTCCTTCGGCAGCTTCACCAGCGTCCCGTCCGCGAACGGCACCCGCACCGCCTCGCCCTGGCCGCCGTCCGAACCGACCTGCCCCCAGAACCCGCCGTGCGGGCAGGAGGTCTGGAGGCCTTCGAGACAGAAGTCACACACGCCGTCCGACCAGACGAACGGCGCCACCACGAAGTCGCCCTTGGCGAAGCCGCGCACCTCGGCGCCGACCTCCTCGACCACGCCGAGGAACTCGTGCCCGATCCGCTGCCCGGCCACCCGCTGCGCGACCCCGCGGTACGCCCACAGGTCGCTGCCGCAGATACAGGCGTTCACCACCCGGAGCACCACGTCCGTCGGGTACTGGATCACCGGGTCCGGGACTTCTTCGATCCGGATGTCGTTGGGGCCGTGAATCACGGTGGCACGCATGCGCTGTTCCTTAGCTGAACGGTCTCGACCAGGTGTACGACACCCCCGCTGACCACTCTATTCCGGCCGGTCGGTCGGAACATTCCGGCCGGAGCCCCCCGCCCGGCCCCTTATCCTGTTGGACCATGCAACCGATCCAGCCCGAGACGTACGGAGCGCCGCGGACCGCCCCGGTCCCCGCGCAGCGCTCCGCCGCCCCCGCCGGGGGCTTCGCGGTCGTCGACGTCGAGACCACCGGTCTCGGCCGCTCGGACCGCGTCATCTCGGCGGGCGTCTACCAGCTGGACCCGGACGGCGAGGTCGTCGACCACTGGTACACCCTGGTCAACCCCGAGCGGGACCCCGGCCCGGTCTGGATCCACGGCCTCACCGCCGAGCTGCTCGCCACCGCCCCGACCTTCCCGCAGATCGCCGAGGAGTTCGCCGCACGCCTGCACGACCGTGTCCTGGTCGCGCACAACGCGCTCTTCGACTGGAACATGATCTCCCGCGAGTTCTCCCGGGCCGGCCTGCGCGCCCCGGTCGAGCAGCGGCTGTGCACCATGGTCCTCTCCCGCGACCTGCGCCTGCCGCTGCCCAACGGCAAGCTGTCCTCGCTCGCCGCCCACTTCGGCGTCCGGCAGCGCCACGCCCACAACGCCCTGGACGACGCCCGGGTGCTCGCCGAGGCCTTCCGCCCCAGCCTGCACCTCGCCCGCGACGGCGGCGTGCCGCTGCCGCTGCAGAACTGCGTCGCGGTCACCGACCTCGGCGAGGAGGAGCCCACCACCCCAGGCCGCGGCAACTGGACCGGCGCCTCGTACCGCCAGGCCAAGAAGCGCCCGCCCTGCCCGTACCCCAACCCGGGGCGCTGGCAGGACGGCAAGCCGCTGGTCCAGGGCATGCGGGTGGCCATCACCGGCGACACCGCCACCGACCGCGAGGTCCTGGAGGACCGCGCGGTCGAGGCCGGCCTGCACATCGCCACCTCGGTGAGCCGCCTCACCAGCCTGCTGGTCACCAACGAGCCGGACAGCTGGAGCGGCAAGGCCCGCAAGGCCCGCGAGGTCGGCACCCCCGTCGTCGGCGAGGACGCCTTCCTCCAACTGCTGCGCGAGGTCGCCCCGCACCCCGGTGCGTGAGCCCGTTGTGAGGTCGGCGTACCGTTCCCATGTGTACCGTTTTCTGCTGACCCGACAGTGGCTGATCACCATGCTGGTCGCGCTGCTGCTGATCCCCGCGACGATCAAGCTGGGCTTCTGGCAGCTTCACCGCCACGAGGCACGGGTGGCCCGGAACGAGCTGATCGGCCAGGCCCTCACGGCCGCGCCGGTCCCCTTCGACACCCTGTCGCCGACCCCCGGCTTCGCGGTCCCCAAGGACCTCACCTGGCGCACGGTGACCGCCACCGGACAGTACGACCCGGCACACGAGTTCGTGGTCCGCAAGCGGACCGACTCCAGCGGGACCATCGGCTACTTCGTCGTGACCCCGTTCCGGCTCGCCGACGGCAAGGGCACCCTCCTGGTCAACCGCGGCTGGGTCGCCTCCGGCAACGGCGCCACCGAGTACCCGCCCGTCCCGGCCACCCCGGCCGGCGAGGTCGCCCTCACCGGCCGCCTGCGCGCCGAGGAGACCTACGGCGCCAGCGGCATCAAGGACCGCACCGGCCTGCCCGACCGCCAGTTCAACCTGATCAACACCGACGAGCAGGCCAAGCGGACCGGCGCCCCCCTCCTCGGCGGCTACCTCGAACTCGCCGGCACCACCCCGGCCCCGGCCGACCAGCCCCAGCTGGTCCCCGAGCCCAACCACTCCGACATCGGCCCGCACATGGCCTACGCCATCCAGTGGTGGCTGTTCACCGCGATGATCCCGGTCGGCGTCTGGGTCCTCGCCCGCCGCGAGGCCAAGGACCGCGCCAAGCAGGCCGCCGAGGCCGAGGTCCCGCTCGACGCCGTCCCCGCCTAGAGGACGTCCTCCAGCTCCCGCAGCAACCGCGCCTTCGCCCGCGCCCCCACCACCGACCGCACCGGCTGCCCGCCCCGGAACACCATCAGCGTCGGCATCGACAGCACCCCGTACGCCGCCTGGGTCCGCGGGTTGTGGTCCACGTCCAGGCTCACCACCCGCACCCGGTGCGCCTCCTCCCGCGCGATGTCCGCCAGCACCGGCGCCATCATCCGGCAGGGCGGGCACCAGTCCGCCGTGAAGTCCACCAGCACCGGACCCTCGGCCGCCAGCACCTCCGCGGCGAACGTCTCGTCCGTCACCGCCGGCACACCCGCGATCTCCACCACCGTCTACTCCTTCGCCAGTTCACAATGGGGCGGTTCCTCGACGGCGGCCAGCTCGTCCCGCGCCCGTACGGCCCGGTCGAACTGCCCCGCCACCTGCGCCCTTACGTCCTGGAGCCGGGCGATGCACTCGTCCAGCTCCCCCAGCTTCCGCCGGTACACCTCCAGCGAGGCCGGACACGAGTCCCCTTCCGGGTGCCCCGCCCGCAGGCACTCCACGAACGGCCTGGTCTCCTCCAGCCCGAACCCGAAGTCCTGCAGCATCCGGATCTCGCGCAGCAGCCTGAGGTCCGCCTCGTCGTACGCCCGGTACCCGTTGCCCGCCCGCCGGGCCGGCAACAACCCCAACTGCTCGTAGTACCGCAACGCCCGCGTGGTCGTCCCCGCCCGCTCCGCCAACTCCCCGATCCGCATGCCGGACCACTCCTCCCGCACTTCCGACGACGACCGTAAACCTTCCCCCCGGCGTCAACGCCAGCCCCCTCGACCCGCTCCCCACCCTCCACACCGGGCACTATGTCCCCATGGATCTCGGACTGAAGGACAAGGCCTACATCGTCACCGGCGCCACCCGGGGCCTCGGCCTCGCGAGCGCCCGCGAACTCGTCGCCGACGGCGCCCGCGTGCTCGTCAGCGGCCGCACCCGGCAAGCCGTCGACACCGCCGTCGCCGGACTCGAGACCCTCGGCACCGCCCACGGCCTCGTCGCCGACAACGCCGACCCCGACACCCCCGAGCGCCTCATCTCCGAGGCCCGGCACCGCTTCGGCCGGCTCGACGGCATCCTGATCAGCGTCGGCGGCCCCCAGGCCGGCCCCGTGGAGACCACCCCCGAGGAGGCCTGGCGGGACGCCTTCGAGTCCGTCTTCCTCGGCGCCCTGCGCCTCGCCCGCGCCACCGCCGCCGCGCTCCCCGACGGCGGGGTGATCGCCTTCGTGCTCTCCAGCTCGGTCCGCCAGCCGATCCCCGGCCTGGGCATCTCCAACGGTCTGCGCCCGGGTCTCGCCATGGCCGCCAAGGCCCTCGCCGACGAGCTCGGCCCCCGCGGCATCCGGGTGCTCGGCCTGCTCCCGGCCCGGATCGACACCGACCGGGTCCGCGAGCTCGACGGCCTCGCCGCCGACCCCGACGCGGCCCGCGCCCAGGCCACCGCCTCGATCCCGCTGGGCCGCTACGGCACCCCCGAGGAGTTCGGCAAGGTCGCCGCCTTCCTGCTCTCCCCCGCCGCCTCCTACCTGACCGGCATCATGGTCCCCGTCGACGGCGGCGCCCTCCGCGGCCTCTGAGCCCGACCCGCCTACTCCACCCGCGCCTGCCCGCGCCCCCGCCGACCGCGCCGCCCCCGCCCGGGCCGCGGCTCGGCGTGGGCCGCCTGGAGGACCCGGATCCGCAGGTCGGCCGGCAGCTCCGCCAGCCGCAGGCTCCCGCACGCGTCCGTCCGGGGCCCGTCCTCGAAGTGCTCCACCAGCGCGGCCGGATCCCCGCCCGGCCGCAGCCGCACCGCCCCGCGCAGCCTCGGGTGCCCCGGCGCCCGCACCAGCCGCACCCCGGCCCGTTCGACGTCCGGCAGCACCGCCGTCCCGTTCTCCAGCGCCTCCTCCAGCGCCCGCGCACCGACCCGCAGCCGCAGCCCGCTCACCCCCGGCGTCGGCACCGCGATGCTCGACAGCCCGCTGCGCCGCAGCTGCGCCACCAGCCACCACGCCATCCCCGCCACCAGGGCGGTCAGTCCGCCGATCACCGTCGGCCACCACCACGACGACGCCACCCACCGCCCCCGGGAACGCGCGCTCACCACCGGCTGGTCGGGTGAGGTGAGCGGCCACCACTGCGGCGGGTGGACGCCCAGCCGCCGGTACAGGTCGAGCCCGCCCGCCAGCACCAGCACCCCGGCCGCCAGCAGCACCGCCCCCACCACCCCCAGCACCACCCGGTTGACGACCGTCCTCCTCACCCGGCCGCCCCCTCGCCGCCGGCCGCCCCGGCCCCCGTCCCGGAACCGGTGGTCCCCGCCCCCGGGTCCTCCCCCACCACGTCCCCGGTCCCCCGCCCCGTCCGCACGTCCAGCCGCAGCGGCCGCCCCAGCCCCACCCGCTCCAGCTCGTCCCGCAACTGCCGCTGCACCAGCGCCGGGTCCGCCACCCCCTCCAGCGAGATCCGGACCCGCCGCCGCCCGACCCGGATCCGCAGGCGGTCGATCCCGTCCAGGCCCGCCGCCCGGTCCGCGAGCAGGTGTCCGACCCCGGCCCGGTCGACGGCCGCGGTCGTCCCCCCGTAGGGCCGCAGCACGAGCCACCGTCGCAGCCCGGGCGCGACGGCGAGCCACAGCAGCCACCCGCCGAGCGCGGTCGCCGCTCCGGCCCCCACCAGCACCGCCAGGTCGTCGAGGTGGCGGGTCGCCAGCTCGTCCGCGATCTGCGCCCGCCACCGCCGCGCCGGCTGCCCCACCCGTACGGCGACCACGTCGTACAGCAGCGCCCCCGCCACCACCAGCACCGCCGTCGCCACCAGGGCCGCCGCGGCCGTACGGGGCGCCCGCAGCCGCCTGACCTTCTCCGGCCGGGCCCCCGGCACCGCCTCCGGCCCGGGCACCTCCTCGGTCACGAGGCGCCCCCCGTCACCAACTTCTCGACCACGACGACGACTTCCGACACCCTCGTCCCGGTCAGCCCCACCACCCGCTCCGCGATCCGCGTCCGAACGGCCCCGGCCAGCGCCGCGATGTCCGAGGGGAACGGCAGCTCGACCGCCACCCGGACCGTCACCGTGCTCCCCGGTACGGTCACCGAGACGTGCGGCGGCGCCCCCTTCGCCCGCCCGGCGGGCCAGGCCTCGGTCAGCACCTCCCGGACGGCCCGGGCCGCGATCCGCGCGTACACCCGGTCGGCGACCCGGAGCCGCCCCCGGCGCCCCGGCACGGAACCGGAACCAGAACCGGAACCCGGGCCGCGGCCCGGTACGGAACCCGACCCGGAGAGCGCGGCCGGAGCCGACGCGGGGCCCGCCATCAGCGGCGCCGGTCGCGGCCGCGGAGCAGGTCCCCGAGTTCGCCCAGCTCGATGTCGCCCTCCAGCAGGCGCCCGAGCACGAATCCGACCAGCCCGAGCGCGGCCACCAGCAGGAAGGCCGCGAACCCGCCGAAGTACCCGGCGAAGCCGAGGGCCATGCCCACCACCAGGCCGACGATGGCCAGGTTCATCCGCTACTCCCTCGTGTCCCGCTGCCTCGTCGGGTCCGCCGTCGGTCCGCCGCCGAACGCGCTACTTGAGCTTCGGCCGCTGCCCGGAGGGCGCCACCGGCTCCTCTTCCTCCTCGAACTCCGGTTCGTCCGGGAGGTGGACGTCGTTGACCGCGATGTTGACCTCGACGACCTCCAGGCCGGTCATCCGCTCCACCGCGTTGATGATGTTCTCCCGCACCTGGCGGGCGAGTTCGGGAATGACCACGCCGTACTCGACCACCAGGGCGATGTCGATCGCGGTCTGCTTCTCGCCGACCTCCGCCTTGATGCCCCGCCCGACGCTGGGCTTGCCGCCGGGCACCCGGTCCCGCATCGCGCCGAAGGTGCGGGCGAGCCCGGAGCCGAGCGCGTGGATCCCGGCGACCTCGCGGGCCGCCATCCCGGCGATCTTCTCCACCACGCCGACGGCCAGCGCGGTGCGGCCACGCTCCCCCACCGGCTTGGCACCGCCGCCGGCCCCCGGCGGACCGGGGTTCGGGGCGCTGCCGCTGCCGGTGTGCTTGGGCATGGTCGCGGGCGTCGGAGTGTCAGGCATGGGTGCTTCTCCCGTCGTACGGCACCAGCTATATCGCAAACCTCCCCAACTCTGGCATTTCGCCACGATCCCCGCCCGGCGAGCACCGGCGGCCCGCCGGGGGCACGGGAAAGGGCCCGGCCCCGGGGAATCCCCCCGGGCCGGGCCCCGCGTCATCACCGTGCGGTCAGTCGCCGATCCCGGCGAGCTCCCGCAGCCGACGGGCCTGCGCCGCCCGTTCGGCCGAACGCTGCTCGTCGAAGGAGCGCCCGGCGGCGCCCTGCAGCAGCGCCTTGGTCTCGATCACCGCGCCGCGCGGAGCGGCCAGCAGCGCCGCCGCGAGGTCCCGGGCGGCGGCGTCCAGTTCCTCGCCCGGCACCACCAGGTTGGCCAGTCCGATCGCGGCGGCCTCCTCGGCCCCCACCCAGCGGCCGGTCGCGCAGATCTCCAGCGCCCGCGCGTAGCCGACGAGTTCGGTGAGCGGCTTGGTGCCGGCCAGGTCCGGGACGAGGCCCAGCGAGGTCTCCTTCATCGCGAACTGGACATCCTCGGCGACCACCCGCAGGTCGCAGCCGAGGGCCAGCTGGAAGCCCGCGCCGACGGCGTGGCCCTGGACCGCCGCGACGGAGACCAGGTCCGGACGGCGCCACCAGGTGAAGGCCTCCTGGTACGAGGCGATGGCGGCGTCCAGCTCCTGATCGGAGGAGGCGGCGAGCTGGAGGAAGGTGGGCTCGCCCGGGATGCCCTCGGGGGTGAACATGGCCCGGTCCAGCCCGGCGGAGAAGGAGACCCCCTCCGCGCGCAGCAGCACCACCCGGACGCTGCCGGGAAGGTCGCACCCGGCGGCGGCGAGGGCGCGCCAGAGCGCGGGCGACTGGGCGTTGCGCCGCTTGGGTCGGCACAGGGTGACGACGGCGAGTTCACCGTGGATCTCCAGGCGGACGCCGTCCCGCTCCCAGCTCGGGGCCTGCGGGTCGGTGGCGGGAGCGGTCATGCGGGGAACCTCCGGTGGCGAGGGACGTGGCTACCGGAGAGTAACAAACCTCGACGCGCAAGGGCAGGGGCCCCGACCGGGAAGGATCGACGGGGCCCGGGGCACTCGGCGGGGGAACGAAGGAGACGGTCCCGGGAGAAATGAACGGACTTCGGAAAACGGGGGACGGACGACACCCCGGACATGACGATCGGCGGCCGGTCCACACGACCCGAGGGCGGACGCCCGGCTGAATGGTCAACCGTCGTCTCCTCGGTCGGCGTCCTGCCGCCGCGTCATCCAGCCAATGGCTGACGAACCGTCAGGAACTGGCCCCGGCAGTCGCTTTGTTCTTGCCCCGCGTGGCACCGCCGCGGCCCCGGAGAATGACTCCGGATTCGCTCAGCATCCGGTGCACGAAGCCGTACGAACGACCGGTCTCCTCCGCGAGAGCGCGAATGCTCGCCCCGGAGTCGTACTTCTTCTTGAGATCGGCCGCGAGCTTCTCACGCGCGGCACCGGTCACCCGGCTGCCCTTTTTCAGAGTCTCGGCCACCCGTGCCTCCTCGTAGCGTTGCTCGGTCAGATTCCCATGATCACCCATCCACCGCGTCCTGGCCACCCATTCGACAAGGTCGATGTCGGAATTGCGTGGTCCACCGGTGGTGATCCGAGCGCAGCAGGGCGCTCACACAGAGTGCGCGCCCCCGGACTGATGCCGCCGTTTGCCGAAAAAGAGCTGATCAGCAGCGTCGGCCCGACCACGATCGAGTGGCGGGCCGACGGAAAGTCCTTAAACGGAATCCAGGTCTACTTCATTCCCGGACACGCCGAAAGGACTAGATATTCTCATCCAAAAAGCGGATCTCGCGTCTACTTCCGGTCAGGCCAGCGAGACCAGATCGGCGTAGCCCGGGTTCCACAGGTCCTCCACGCCGTCCGGCAGCAGGATGATCCGCTCCGGGTCGAGCGCCTCGACCGCGCCCTCGTCGTGGGTGACCAGCACGACGGCGCCGGAGAACTCGCGCAGCGCGCCCAGGATCTCCTCGCGGCTGGCCGGGTCGAGGTTGTTGGTGGGCTCGTCGAGCAGCAGCACGTTGGCGGAGGAGACCACCAGGGTGGCCAGCGCCAGACGGGTCTTCTCACCACCGGAGAGCACCCCGGCCGGCTTGTCCACGTCGTCCCCGGAGAACAGGAAGGAGCCGAGGATCTTGCGGATCTGCACCAGGTCGGTGTCCGGCGCGGCCGAGCGCATGTTCTCCAGGACGCTGCGGTCCGGGTCGAGCGTCTCGTGCTCCTGGGCGTAGTAGCCGATCTTCAGGCCGTGGCCCGGGATCACCTCGCCGGTGTCCGGCGCCTCCACCCCGGCCAGCATCCGCAGCAGGGTGGTCTTGCCGGCGCCGTTGAAGCCCAGCACGACGACCCGGGAGCCCCGGTCGATCGCCAGGTCGACGTCGGTGAAGATCTCCAGCGAGCCGTAGGACTTGGACAGGCCGCTGGCGGTCAGCGGGGTCTTGCCGCAGGGGGCCGGGTCGGGGAAGCGCAGCTTGGCGACCTTGTCGTTCACCCGGACCTGCTCCAGGCCGGAGAGCAGCTTGTCGGCGCGGCGGGCCATGTTCTGCGCGGCCACCGTCTTGGTCGCCTTGGCGCGCATCTTGTCGGCCTGCGCGTTCAGGGTCGCGGCCTTCTTCTCGGCGTTGGCCCGCTCGCGCTTGCGGCGCTTCTCGTCGTCCTCGCGCTGCTGCTGGTACTGCTTCCAGCCCATGTTGTAGACGTCGATGGCGGAGCGGTTGGCGTCCAGGTAGAAGACCTTGTTGACGACCGTCTCGACCAGGTCGACGTCGTGCGAGATGACGATGAAGCCACCCTTGTACGTCTTCAGGAAGTCCCGCAGCCAGACGATCGAGTCCGCGTCCAGGTGGTTGGTGGGCTCGTCGAGCAGCAGCACGTCGGAGTCCGAGAAGAGGATCCGGGCGAGCTCGACGCGGCGGCGCTGACCACCGGAGAGGGTGTGCAGCGGCTGGGCGAGGATGCGGTCCGGCAGGCCCAGCGCGGCGGCGATGGTGGCGGCCTCGGCCTCGGCGGCGTACCCGCCCTTGGTGAGGAACTCGGTCTCCAGCCGGGCGTACTTCTTCATCGCGTTGTCCCGGGTGGCGCCCTGGCCGTTGGCCATCCGGTCCTCGTTCTCGCGCATCTTCCTCAGCACGGTGTCGAGGCCGCGGGCGGACAGGATGCGGTCCTTGGCGAGGACGTCCAGGTCGCCGGTGCGCGGGTCCTGCGGGAGGTAGCCGACCTCGCCCGAACGGGTGACGGTTCCGGCGGCCGGCAGGCCCTCGCCGGCCAGCACCTTGGTGAGCGTCGTCTTGCCGGCGCCGTTGCGGCCGACCAGGCCGATCCGGTCACCGGCGGCGACCTTGAAGCTCGCGGACTCGATCAGGATCCGGGCACCGGCACGCAGTTCGAGGGCGTTGGCGGAAATCATGGCTGGGGACTACTCCTGGGACGTGGGCGGGCGGCCGGGTGCGACGGACCCGGGGCCGGGTTGGCATGAGGGGGGCTTCATCGGCGGTCGGCGCGGCCCTCGCGGCGCCGCCGCCCGCTATTGCCCGGAGAAGATAGCCATGGCGGCAAGTCTACCGGGCCCCGTACCGCCCCCGGGGAAGTACCGCCCAGGGGTATCCACCGGCCCGCCGGCCCACCGACCGGGGGCCGTCCCGGCTACTGGGGCTGCCCGGCCGGCTGGTCCCCCGCGGGGGCTCCGGCGGCCGCCGGGGCGTCCGGGGCCGGGTTCCCGGCCGGGTCCTGGCCGGCGGCCGGGTCCGCCGCGCAGCCGCCCTGCGGCCGGACCGCCGCGAACGGCGCCCCCACACTGCCGCAGGCCGTCTCGGGCGCGGCCGCCTTGGTGTCGAACACCCGGGGCGGGACGACCGGGCCGTCGGTGATCTCCACCCGGCTGCGGTCCAGCACCTTGACCGTGGCCGTCGGGCCGGTGCTCGTCGACCAGCCGTTGCTGTCCAGCCGGTAGCCGGTGATGCCGCCGGAGACGGCCTGCCCGCCGCTGTTGGTGCAGGTGCGCGGGATCAGCACGGCGTAGTCGGTGTGGACGGCGCGCAGCGGGTCGTAGACGCAGCCGCCGGAGGGCTTGTCGTTGTAGCGCAGGTCGCCGTCGGCGTCGCGCAGGCCCATGGTGAGGTTCGGGGTGACCAGGGCCAGCCAGGGCGAGCCGTCCCGCTGGACGGTGTGCAGCGCGGCCGCGGCCCGCTGCTTGGCGAGCGCCTTGCGCTGGGCGTCGGTCCGCTTGTCGGCGCCGGGCTCGCCGTCGCCGTGCAGCCAGTCGGCCAGGCCGGGCACCACCCGGTGCCAGCGCACCTCGTGGTCGCCGGGGCGCACCGAGGTGACCATGCCGTCGTCCCAGACCACGATCGCGTTGTCGCCGGCCATCGCCAGGTAGAGCGCCTCGACGCCCTCGCGGCGGTAGGACCAGGCCTGCTCGCCGGTCTGCTGGTGGAAGGCCTCCAGGCCCGGGCCCACCCGCAGGTCGAGGTCGGCCGAGCCGAGCGACTCGGAGTTCACCGGCGTCGCCCCCGCGTCGCCCGGCCCCGCGACCCGGTCGCCGAACGGCACCGGCTTGTTCGCGTGCGCCGCCGCCCCGGCCGCAAGGACCAGCACCACCGCCGAGGCAGGCAGGATCGAGCGGGGGGTCAGTACACGCAGAGGCTTCCAGGACACGGCCGGAGCGTACCTTTCACCGGGTACGCGAGTCAGCCCGGTTCCGCCGCCGCCGGGCCCCGCCGGGCGTCCACCGGGCCCCGCGCGCCCGCCCGCCCACCTGCGCCGTCGGGGCCGTGGCCGCTCCGCCGGGTCCGCCGGAGCGGGCCGGACGGGCCCGGCCGGACCGTTACAGATCTGATACCTGAGCACCGGCCGCCGGTCGTTGCGGCAGACGGCGTTCGAATGGCGCCCACTTTAGGGTGACATTCGGCTTTTTCATCCCCCTTCGGGCCTACTGTCGGCCAGCGGGGCGTCACGGTCCGTCCACGCCGAGACCGTGCGCCCCGCCCACGCGACGTCCGGAGGAGAGCACCATGCGAATCGGCCGCCTGACGCTGGCCGCCGCCACCCTGCTGCTGATGGCCACGGCCAGCGTCCCGGCGGGGACGCCGTTCAGCCAGACCGAACGGCACACCCTCTCCTCGGACGCCGTCGAGCCGCGCGGCGCGGCCCCCCGCCCTCCGGTCCAGCGGCCGAACCACGAGCCGCCGTTCGGCGCCTTCGTCGGCTCCTGGGACAACCACATCCCGCAGATCCGCCAGTACGCGCAGTGGCTCGGCGACGCGAACATGCAGGTCGGCCACACCTATCTGGCGGGCAACGACTGGAGCGACATCGAGGGCGAGGCGATGGTGCTCGGCCTCTGGTCGCAGTGGCGGCAGGCCGACCCGTCCCGGCTGCTGGTGCTCGGCGTGCCGATGCTGGTGCCCAACGAGGCGAACGTGCCGGACGGCGAGGTCGCCAGGCTGCTCGCCCAGGGGGAGCGCGGGGACTTCGACGCGCACTTCCTCAAGCTCGCGCGCCGGCTGGTCGCGCTGGGCGGCGCGGACACCGTGCTCACGCTCGGCTGGGAGATGAACGGCACCACCTACACCCACCGCTGCAAGCCCGACCCGTCTGCGTGGAAGGCGTACTGGCGGCGGATCGTCGGGGTGATGCGCTCGGTGCCCGGCCAGCGCTTCCGCTTCGACTTCGCCCCCAGCCGGGGCCTGGACGCCGTCCCGTGGACCAAGTGCTACCCCGGCGACGACGTGGTCGACATCATCGGCATGGACAGCTACGACCAGCCCGCCGGCGGCACCTTCGACGACTACGTGCGCGAGCCATACGGCCTCCAGGACCAGGTGGAGTTCGCCGCCAAGCGCGGCAAGCCGGTCTCCTACCCGGAGTGGGGGCTGTTCCGCAACGGCGACAACCCCGAGTACGTGCGCCGGATGGTCGACTGGATCCGCACCCACGACACCGCCTACCAGACCGTCACCGACTACTGTCCGCACGGCTTCTTCGAGTGCGACCGCAATCCCCGCTCGGCGACGACGTTCAAGCAGCTGATGTCCGGTTCGAAGGGGGCCCCGGCGCCGGAAGGGGTGCCGGCGCCGCCCACCGCCCCGGCACCGGCTCCGGAGGACCCGCCGGACGCGCCCGCCGTACCCGCCGCCCCCGCCGTACCCGGGGGTGGCGCCACCCCGAGCCGGGCGGCGAGCCCGTCGACCCGTCCGACGGCCCCCAAGCCGACGCACAAACCGACGGGCGGCGCGCGGCACGCCCGGCACTGAGCGGTCAGCTGCGGCGGCGGGCCAGCAGCGCCTCCTTGAGGCGGGGGAAGCGGGTGCGCAGCTGGTGCGCCGCCGCCTGCCGGGCGCGCACCGCCCCGGCCCGGACGGCGGCCGCTGGTGCCGCCCCCGCCGGGCCGAGCAGCAGCCGCTGGTTGGCCAGCTGGTCCGGCCGCCAGCGCTGCTTGTACGGCTCCTGGCCGCGCAGCAGGCCGAGCAGCGGGACGCCGGCGCCGACCGTCTCGTCCAGCGCCGCGCTGAACAGCAGTCCGGCGATGTCCAGCCGCTCGCGCAGCACCGGGTGCGCCCCGTACATGTACAGCCCGCCGAAGGACGGGCAGAGCAGCAGCAGGTTGACCGCGACCAGCTGGCCGTCTAGGTGGAACTGGTGGACGGCGGCCCGGCCGGCGGCGACCAGTCCGGTGCTGGACTCGGCCAGGTGCCGGGCGAACCGCTCGGTGCGGTGCTCGGGCGTGACGCCGCGCGCCTGCCACTGCAGGAAGTGCAGCCGCAGCATCGCGTCCAGCGCCTGCGGCACCTCCGCCACCGGGGTCGAGCGGACCTCCACCCCGGCCTCGGCGATCTTGCGGAGCTTCACCCGGCTGCGCTGGGCGGTCTTGCCGGGCACCCGCTTGAGCAGCCGGTCCATCGGGACGGCCGGCAGGTACTGGCAGAGCGAGTCCTGGTAGCGGCGGCGGCTGCCGCGCCAGTGCCCGTACACCCGGTGCACCGCCGCCTCGGGGTGCACCTCGCGCAGCTCCAGCCAGTGCCAGGGGCGGGTGAGCGGGAGCGCGGCGGCGAACTCGGCGGCGGCCCGGTCGGCGCACTCGTCGTCGAGCAGGACGTCGGTGTAGTCGACCAACCCGCCGCCGAGGCCGGTCAGGCCGCCGAGCGGCCCGCCGCGGCGCACGAAGGCGCCCGCGCCGACCAGCCGGCCGTCCCGGCGGACCAGCACCACGAGCAGGCCGCCGGGGCGGCCGTAGTGGCGCCACCAGGAGCGCTGCCAGTCCGCGGCCTGGAAGAAGGTGGCGGTCCGGCAGCGGGCGGCCAGGTCGTCCCACTCCTCAGCGAGGGCGTCCAGGGCGTCGTCCTCGCAGCGCAGCTCGGTGGTCCAGGCCGGCGCCGTCGCCTGGGCGGGCAGGCCGCCTCTGCGGGTCTCGGTGCTCATCGACCGCCCCCGACCGGGGCCTGCTCAGTGGTGGCCGGGGCCGGCGCCTCGGCCGGGGGCTGCTCCGCCGCCGGGGGCTCGGCGGCGGCCTGCGTGTCGGCCTTCCCGACGGGCTTCCCAGCGGGCTTCTTCTCGGCCTTCTCCGGGGCCTTCACCGGGGCCTTCACGCTCTTGGTCCCGGCCTTGGGCTCGGCCTTGGGCTCGGCCTCGGTCTTGGGCGCGGCCTTGGGGCCGGCGTCGGGCTTGGGCTCGGTCCCGGCCCCGGCCGGCTCCTCGCGGCGCGGGCGCGGGGTCGTCGGGACGGCCACCGGCGCGGACGCGGCGGGGGCCTGCGGCACCCGCGCGGCCCGCGGCACCTGCGGCACCTGCGGCTCCTGCGGCGTCGCGGGGCTCTCGACGGCCTCCGGCGCCGCCGGGGCACCCCGGCGCCGGGTCATCATCACCAGCGCGCCCAGCAGCAGCCCGGTCGCGCCGCCGACCGCGACGTCCAGCTTCCCGGACGGCGTGGTCGGCCTGTCCGGCGCGGCGGCCGGGGAGAGCGTCACCAGCCGGACGTTGGTGTCCTTGCTGCTGGTGTTGGCGAAGGCGACCAGCGAGCGGGCCACCGCGTCGGCCGTCCGGGCGGCCTCCTGGGGGCGCTCCCCGGTCCCGGTGATCTCGATCATCGGGGCGTCCGGGGAGGTCGTCCCGTGCACCAGGGCCTCCAGCTCGGACCGGGTGTGGCCGGTCTCGGCGGCCGCCACCCCGAGCACCTGCGGCTGCCCGGCCAGCCGGCCGTACGCCTGGGCGAAGTTGGTCGCGATCGCGGCCTCCCCGGGGTTCTGCGCGACCACGAGGACGTAGGCGTTCGCGGCGTACGACGGGTCCGCGGCGACGGCGTACCCGGCGCCGACCGCGGCGCCCAGCGGAACCGCGAGCACCACCGGCCACCAGCGGCGGACCAGGCGGCGGGCGCTTCGGCGCGGTGTGGTCATGGGTGTTGCTCCTTGGGTCTGGTACGGCGGTTCCGGCGGTGGCGGGCGGTCAGACGCGGGCCAGCCGGTCGTAGAGGGCGCCCAGGTCGGCGGCGACCCGGACGATGTCGTAGTGGCCGACGGCCGGGGGGTGCGGCAGCGGGTCGGCGGTGTGCCCGCTGAGCGGCCGCAGGTCGCGCAGCGCGGCGGCGTAGGCGGCGGGCTCGGAGGGGACGCGGCGGGCCTGCGGGGCGGCCCTGGGCGGCAGTTCGTCGAGCGCCGGGCAGGCGCTGTAGCGCACCGGCAGCCCGGCCGCGAGGCCCTCCAGGACGCCGAGGCCGAAGGTCTCCGCGGTGGAGGGGGCGGCCAGCACGTCCAGGGCGGCCAGCAGTTCGGGGACGTCGTCGCGCTCCCCGGTGAGCACCAGCCGGTCCCGCACGCCGAGTTCGGCGGCCCGGCGCTCCAGCGCGGCGCGCTCCGGACCCTCGCCGACCAGCACCAGCCGGGTGGCCGGGTCGAGCTCGGCGAGCGCCTCGACCAGCACCTCGAAGCGCTTGCCGGGCACCAGCCGGCCCACCCCGCCGACCACCCAGCCCCCGTACGGCAGCCCGAGCTCGGCCCGCAGCCGGCGGCGGACGGCGGCCCGTTCGGCGGGCGGGAGGCGGTAGCGGGAGGTGTCGATGCCGTTCGGGATCAGCTCGATCCGGGCCGGTGGGACGCCCCAGGAGCGCAGTGTCTGGGCGACCTGGCGGGAGACCGCGACGGTGGTGCTGCCGAGCCGTTCGGCCGCCAGGTAGAGGCCCTTGACGCCCCGGGTGACCGGGCGGCCCTCGATCACCCCGGCGTGCAGCGAGTGCTCGGTGGAGACCACCGCGCGCACCCCGGCCAGCCGGGCGGCCGTCCGGCCGTACAGCTGGGCCCGGTACAGGTGGGTGTGCACCAGGTCGTAGCGGCCGGCCCGGACCAGCCGGACCAGCCGGGGCAGCGCGCCGAGGTCCCGGTTGCCGCGCATGCCGAGGTGGTGGACGGTGACGCCGTCGGCGCGCAGCGCCTCGGCGACCGTGCCGGGGTTGGTCAGGGCGAGCACCTCGCACTGCTGGTGCGCCGGCAGGTGCCGCAGCAGCAGGTGCAGTTGGCGCTCGGCGCCGCCGGCGGCCAGGCCGGTGACGATGTGCAGCACCCTCATGGCCGGGGCTCCCGGCGGGCGTGGCGCAGCCCGGTGACGGCGTCCCGCAACCGGTGCCGGCCCTGCTTGGCGCGCAGCCGCCAGGCGCCGTCGCGGTCGCCGACGTAGCAGCGGGGCAGGGCGAAGCGGCCGGTGAGCGGGGAGTGCGCGATGGCGCAGGCGTGGTCGTACCCGGCGTCGCGCACGGCCAGGGCGGCGGGCAGGTCGACGGCGCCGTACGGGTAGCAGAAGCCGGTGACCGGGCCGCCGACGGCCTCCTCCAGCAGGCGCCGGCTCTCCCGGGCCTGGACGGCGAGGGCCTCGGGCGGCAGGCCGGGCAGCGCCCGGTGGCCGAGGCCGTGCGAGCCGATCTCCCAGCCGGCGCCGGCGAGCCCGGTGACCTCCTGGACGGTGAGCAGCCGCTTGCGCGGGCCCTCGGTGTCCCAGCCGTTGTCCCGGCCGAGCAGGTCGGCGACCACGTACGCGGTGGCGGTGAAGCCGTACGCCTGGAGGGTCGGCACCGCGTACCGGGCGATGTCGGCGTAGCCGTCGTCGAAGGTCAGGCCGACCAGCCTGTCGTCCCGGCCGAGGGCGTGGGCCCGCATCAGCTCGCGGACGGAGACGCCGCGCCGGCCGCTCCGGTACAGCCAGCCGATCTGTTCGGCGAACCGCTCGGGGCTGACGGTGAGCCGGTAGGGGTCCTCCTGCTCGACCGCCACCGAGTGGTACATCAGGATCCACGGCGAGGCGGAGCCGGGGACCGGCGGTGCGCCGAGCGGGTGGCGGCTCCTGGGCGGTCGTGCCCGGTCCGGCGGTGCGCTCTGGAGGCCGGCCCGGGCCGAACGGACGGTTCCCCGTTCATTGTCCATCGGGACGCTTCCCTTCTTCGGCGGCGGTTGGCGGGTTCCGGACGGGCCCCAGGGCCCGGGCGAGGGCGAGGACCGGGCCGCGCACCTCGCGGGCGCCGAGCCCGGTGCCGAGGGCCGCGAAGGCCAGCGCCACGGTGAGGCCCCCGAGGAGGGTCGACAGCAGGGGGTCGGCGGCCAGCCCGGCGGCGGCGGTGCCGAGCACGGTGGCCCCGGCGGCGGCGGCCACCAGCCGGCCGTGGCCGCCGAGCACCCGGTGCAGCCGCAGCGGGATGCCGCGCAGCACCAGGCCGTGCAGCAGCAGTGCGGCGGCGGCGGTGATCCCGGCCGCGTTGCCGGCGGCCAGTCCCAGGGCGCCGAAGCGGGGCGTGGCGAGCAGGCCGGTGGCGACGGTGACGCCGAGGCCGAGCACCATCGCGGCGGCCGGGTACCAGTCCAGCAGCCGGCGGCCGTCCTCGGCGCCCGGGTCGTCGGCCCGGCGGACCACCGGGCGCAGCGAGAAGTACGGGCGGACCATCACGCCGATCAGCGCCTGGGCGGGCAGGCCGAAGCTGTACACCCGGATGACGTCGGCGGTGGCGGCGGTGTCGTGCGGGCCGAAGGCGCCGCGCTCGAACAGCAGCGAGACCACCGAGGGGGCGCAGGCCATCAGGAAGGCGGTGCCGAACAGGACGACGGCCGCCGCCTGGCCGAGGTCCTTCTCCACCCGGTCGCGGGCGGCGGTGAGGTCCCCGGCGGCCAGCGCCCGGGCGACCAGCGGGAAGGTGACGGTGCAGATCAGCAGGCCCGCCGTCATGGCGAGCTGGGAGACCTTGGCGGCGTAGTTGAGGTGCGAGATGGTGCCGGGCGGCAGGGCCGAGCCGAGGTAGCGCTCGACGAAGACCTGGGACTGCCGGGTGAGCGTGAAGGCGGCCACCGGCAGCAGGGCGAGCGGCATCAGCACCAGGGCCCGGCGCGAGCGGCGGCCCCGGCCGGTGCCGGGCGGGCCCTGGCGCAGCCGGCGCAGGAACGGGCCGACCAGCAGACCGGCCATCAGCAGGCTGCCGCCCGCGACGCCGAGGGCGGCGGAGCGCACGCCGAGGTAGGAGTGGAGGCAGAGCAGGACGGCGAGGATGCCGAGGTTGTAGGCGACGTAGATGCCGGCCGGGGCGGTGAAGCGGTGGTGGGCGCGCAGCGCGGCGGCCAGGTAGCCGGCCACTCCGAAGGGCAGCACGGTGACCGCGGTGATCCGGGTGCAGGTGACGGCCAGGCCGGGGTCGGTGAGGCCGGGGGCGAGCAGGTCGACCAGTTCCGGGGCGCCCAGGGCGACGGCCAGGGCGAGGCCGCTGAGCGCGAGCAGCAGCCAGGGCAGGGTGGCGCGGACCAGTTGGCGGACCGGGTCGGGGGCGTCCGGGTCCTCCTCGCGCAGCACCAGGGCGAGGGCGAACGCGGGCACCATGAGGAAGGACATGGCGTCCTCGATCAGCAGCGGCGCGGCGGTCTCGGGGACGGTCCAGGCGACCAGGAAGGCGTCGGTGCCCTGGTTGGCGCCGAAGTAGCGGGCCAGCAGGAGGTCGCGCAGCAGGCCGAGGCCGGAGCCGGCGGCGCTGAGCACGGCGGTGATGCCGAAGGCCTTGGCGAGGAAGCCGCGCCGGGGGGCCGGGTGGGGCCCGGCGGACGGGTCCCCGCCGGGGGCGCCGCGGGGGGCGGGGAGGGGGGAGGCGACGGCGGCGGGCCGGTCGGTGGTCACCGGGCCGCTCCGGTGGTCGCCGGACCGGCGGCGGGGTGCCCGGGGTGCTGTGCGGCCGCGCGGGCGGCGAGGCCGAGGACGACGGAGGTCAGCACGGTGGTGGTGCCGCCGATGTCGGAGTACAGGAAGTCGACCAGGACCCAGGTGAGCAGGGCGAGGGCGGCGAGCCCGGGGCCGCGGCGGTGGCGCAGGCAGCCGATCAGCAGGGCGAGGAAGAGCGCGGCGTAGGCGGTGATGCCGATCAGGCCCTGCTCGCTGAGCACCAGGAAGTACATGTTGTGCGGGGAGAGCAGCGGTTCGCGCTGGAAGCCGATGGTGGCGTCGGCGGCGTCGCTGCCGGAGGACAGCCGCAGCGGGGCATGGCTGTCGCGCAGCTGCTGGAAGGCCTTGGGGCCGGCGCCGTGCACGGGGTGGTCCTGCCAGATCCGTCCGGCGGTGGACCACAGGTCGTACCGGTCGGAGACGGACTGGTCGGGGGCGGCGGAGACGGAGCCGATCGAGCTGAGCCGCTTGGTGACGCCGGAGCCGCCGAGGCCGAGGCCGCCGACCAGGACGACCGCGGCGGCCAGGCCGAGGACGGCTCCGCGCAGCAGCAGCCGGGCGTCGACGCGCAGCAGCAGGACGGTGGCGGCGAGGCCGGTGGCGATCCAGCTGCCCCGGCTGAAGGAGACGGCCAGCGGGAAGGCGAGGAAGGCGGCGGCGGCGAACATCGCGCGGCGCAGCCGGGCGTTTCCCCCGGATCCCCGCTCCCCGAGGGCCAGGGCGAGGGCGGCGAGCAGGCCGAAGCTGACCACGCTGGACATCGCCATGATGTCGAGCGCGCCGAAGGTGCCGACGGCCCGGATCGGCTGGCCGGTGTAGGAGGCGCCGGTGTGGGTGAGGTACTGCTTCGCGCCGACCACGCCCTGGACCAGCGCGGCGAGCACGAAGGAGCCGAGCACCAGGCGCTGGTCGGTGCGGTCGCGCAGGGCGCAGAGGACGGCGGCGGGGACCAGGACGAACACCTGGGCGAGCCGGACGAAGCCGGTGACGCTGGCGGCCGGGTCGGTCGAGCCGAGGGTGGCGACGGCGGCGGCGACCACGATCCCGCCGAACAGCGCGCAGGTGGTGCGGCTGACCGCGGGCAGCCGCCCGCGCAGCAGGTTGAGCGCGGTGAGGGCGACCAGGGCCAGCGAGGCGAGGTCGGCGGCGGTGACGTGGACGGCGGCGGCGACGTCCTTCTCCCCGGTGGGCACGCAGACCAGCAGGACGGTGGCGGCGGCCAGCGGGCTGGTGCGCTCGGTGAGCGCGGGTAGGGCCGCCCGTAAGGCCGGGCGGGGGAAGGCGGGGAGGGTCAGGGCCACGAAGGGGTCAGCTCCCGTCCGGGTGGAGCATCAGGGCCGCGGTGCGGCACAGGATCTTGACGTCCTGCCAGAGGCTCCAGCTCTCGATGTAGCGGTTGTCGAAGCGGGCCCGGTCCTCGATGGAGGTGTCCCCGCGCAGGCCGTTGACCTGGGCCAGGCCGGTGAGGCCGACCGGGACGCGGTGGCGGTCCGCGTACTCGGGGTAGGCCTGGCCGAACCGCATGACGAAGTACGGCCGTTCGGGGCGCGGGCCGACCAGGCTCATGTCGCCGCGCAGGACGTTCCACAGCTGGGGCAGCTCGTCCAGCGAGCTCTTGCGCAGCAGCCGGCCGACGGCGCCCATCCGGTGGTCCTGGGAGATGTTCCAGCGGGTGGCGGACTCGTGCTCGTTGCTCGGGCGCAGGGTGCGGAACTTGAGGACGGTGAAGACCCGGCCGTCCAGGCCGGTGCGCTGCTGGCGGAAGAGCACGCCGGGGCCGGTGTCGAAGCGGACGGCGAGGGCGCAGAGCACCAGGACGGGGGCGAGCAGCAGCAGGCCGACCGCGGCGGCGGTGACGTCCAGGGCGCGCTTGGCGGCCCAGCCGGGGCGGCGCATCGCGGGGCTGCCGAGCCGCAGGCAGGGGAAGCCCCACAGGTGGTCGCCGCCGGTGATCGGGGCGGCGGGCAGCGAGCCGTACTCGCGTAGCGCGGGCACCAGCCAGACCTGGCAGCCGAGCCGGGCGGCGTCGCGCAGGGTGGCGGCGGTCTCGGCCTCGTCGGCGGCGCCGGCGGTGGCGATCACGTGCTGGACGCCGTGCCGGCGCACCTCGCGCTCCAGTGCCTCGCGGCCGCCGAGCACGGGCAGGTCGGTGTCGCCGGGCAGCAGCGGCGGGTCCGCGTCGAGGAAGCCGACCGGGCGCATCCCGTACTCGCCGTGCGCGCGGAGGGCGGCGGCGACCCGGCGGCCGAGCCGGCCGGCGCCGAGCACCAGGACGGGGCTGGGGCGACTGCGGCGGATCCGCCGGACCAGGTGGTAGAGGACGGCGCGGCCGACGGCCACGATCAGCAGCTGGGCGCCGAGCAGGACGGTGAGCCGGGCCGGGCTGGCCGGGCCGCAGTCGGGCCAGTGGCCGCCGAGGCCGCCGGACAGGGTGACGGCGAAGGCGGTGGCGACCACGGCCCGGGCGGACAGCGCGGGCAGTTCGTCCAGGACGGACAGGGTGAGCCGGGGGCGGTAGAGGCCGCCGGCCAGGTTGAGCAGGAGCAGCAGGGGCAGGACGGCGGGGACGCCGAGCAGCGGGTCGAGCGGGGCGGCCGGGTCGAAGGCGCGGTTGGCGATGCCGCCGGCGGAGCACAGCGCGATGACGTCGGCCTGGACCAGGGCGAGTGACAGGGCCAGCCGGGAGCGGACCGTCCCACGGGACCGGTGCTGCGGCGGGACCGTCCGGAGGTGCGCCGCCCCCGCCGGCCGGTCGAGCAGCCCGGTGCCGGGCCGGCGGGGGCCGGACAGGGGTCCGCTCGATCGCGGCACACTCTCGTGGTCAATGGTCATCAGCGCACGATCTCCCCTGCTGTGTGCCCGGGGTGACGGTGCCCCGGCACCGGTTGGCGCGGGGCGGCCGTCCCGGCCCGGTGGGCGCGGTCCTGACAGCACCTGCTGCCGCTCGCGGCTTCCGGATGTCCGGCGGCGGGGCCGATCGCAAAGGAACTGGTCACGAAGAAGTCGGTCGCGAGGGGCCCAGCCGTGAATTCCCGACATGAAATCCGAACGAAGCAGGCAAAATCCGACAATACAGAACCGGGCGGTACAGGCCGGAAGTTGACTTGCCGATTCATTCCAGCCGCCTATTAATAGGTATTTCGGATTTGACGCCTCGCCTCCCTATCCGGCCGAGGGTGCGAATACGACAACGCCGGAAACGGCGGGCATTCACGGCATGTGAAACGATCAGATCCGCTCTGGGACACGGGCCCGGCGCCGCCCCGCCGCCGGTCCCGCGCCCAGCAGGTGGCGGTAGAGGACGTCAACCTGTTCGACCACGGTGCGCACGTCGTGCCGGCCCACCACGTGCTCGCGCAACCGGGCGCCGCGCCGCTCGCATTCGATCGGATCTGACAGCGCGTCCCCCATACGGGTGGCGAGGGCCCGCGCGTCCTCGGGCGGGACCACCGCGTGCGCCAGCTCGGACGGCGGCAGGCACTCCCGGGCACCGGGCACGTCGGTCAGCAGCACCGGACGGGCGGCCGCCATCGCCTCCAGCGGGGCCAGCGCCATGCCCTCCCAGCGTGACGGCAGCACCACCAGGTCGGCCGCCGCCAGCCACGGGCGCGGGTCCGGCACGTCCCCGACCAGCCGGATCCGGGCGGGCTCGGCGGTCTGCCGGACCAGCTCCGCGACCCGCTGCTCCTCCGGCCCGCCGCCGACCAGGGCCAGCCGGGCCCGCGGCACCCGGCGCAGCACCTCCGGCCAGGCGGCCAGCAGCACGTCCTGGCCCTTCTGCCGGCACAGCCGCCCGACGCACACCGCGAGCGGGGCCTCCAGGTCCAGGCCGAGCGCGATCCGGGCGGCGCGGCGGTCGGCGGGCGCGTAGTGGCGCACGTCCACGCCGTTGGGCACCACCGCCCAGTCGGCGTGCAGCCCGGCCGCCACGCCGTCGGCCCGCTCCTGGACGCTGACGCACAGCAGCCGGTGCGACCAGCGGGTGGCGAAGCGCTCCCAGCGCAGCGTGGCGGCGGCCAGCGCGCCGTCGACGGCGGCGAAGGACCAGGCGTGCGGTTGGAAGACGGTCGGCACCGTGCCGTGCACCGCGAGCCGCCCGGCCAACCCGGCCTTGGCGCTGTGCAGGTGGACCACGTCGGGCGCGGCCGCCCGGACGATCCGGCGCAGCCGCCAGGCCTCGGCGGGGGTGCCCGGGCCGGGCGGGCGCCGGGCGGGCCAGTCCTGGACCAGCGCGCCCACCGCGGCGGCCTCCGCGGCCAGCCGCCCGCCGCGCGGGCAGGCGACCAGCACCCGGTGGCCGGCCTCCCGCTGGCCCCGGACCAGATCGGCGACGACGCGGGCGACCCCGCCGTCCACCGGTTGGGAAATGTGAAGGATCGTCATATGCACGGCGGCGAGCCTAGGGTGGCCCACCGGTGCCGGGCGGCCCCCGTCACCCGCAGGTGGCGGTTCGGCCACCCGTACGGCTTTCGGCTCGTACGGGAGACCGAACCGCTCGAATCCCCGGGCGATTCGAGCGGTTCGATGGATCTACGCGCGCGAATCGCGCGGTTGGCGAATCCGCGGGGCCAGCGGACCGTGGCGGTCCCGGCGGCCCAAGTGGACCTCAGTGGACCTCAGTGGACCTCGGTGGGCCTCAGCGGACCTCGGCGGCCAGGTTGGCCAGCACCTGGTCGTGGATCCGGTTCAGGCCCTTCGGGGCGAAGGTGCGCTCGAAGAAGCCGCCGATGCCGGTGGCGCCCTGCCAGGTGGCGGTCACGGTGACCTTGGCGCGGCCCTCGCCGACGGCCGAGACGGTCCAGGTGATCACCATGCTGGAGTTGGCGTCCTTCTCGACCAGCTGGTCGGGCTCGGGCGCGGAGACGGTGAAGAGGCAGTCGCGCACCCGCTTCTCGGTGGCCTGGAGCTTCCAGTGCACCTGGGTGCCGGCACCGGTGCCGCCGACCCGCACCTCGTACTCGCTGTACTGCGCGGGCAGCAGCTTCGGGCGGGTCACCTGGTAGTCGGCCAGCGCCTCGTACACCCGCTCGGGCGCGGCGTCGTAGACCCGCTCGGTGGTGGCCTGCACCTGTCCCATGACCTTGCTCTCCTCATGTGGTGGGAACCGCTCTGTCCGGCAAGCCAATCACAGGGTCCCGCCCGCGACGCGGCGGGATAGGGTGGCCGGTGTGCTCGATCTGGTGACTGCTGTGCGCTACGTCGACCCGCTGCGGGCCGGCGGCTCCGTTCCGGGCGTGGTGGAGACCGACGACCTAGGCACGTACGTGGTCAAGTTCACCGGGGCCGCGCAGGGCCGCAAGGCGCTGATCGCCGAGGTCATCGTCGGTGAGCTGGCCCGGCGGCTGGGCCTGCGGGTGCCGGAGCTGCGGCTGGTGGACTTCGACCCGGCCGTCGCCGCGGACGAACCGGACGCCGAGATCCAGGACATGCTCAAGGCCAGCGCCGGGGTCAACCTCGGGATGGACCTGCTGCCCGGCGCGCGGGACTTCCGGCCGGGGATGATCACGGTGGACTCGGCCGAGGCCGGCCGGGTGGTCTGGCTGGACGCCCTGACCGGCAACGTCGACCGCACCGTGCACAACCCCAACCTGGTGGTCTGGCACGGGCGGCTCTGGCTGATCGACAACGGCGCCGCGCTGATCTTCCACCACCGCTGGGCGGGGGCAGAGGCCTCGGTCGGCAAGCGGTACGACCTCAGCGCGCACGCGCTCGGCGGCTCGGCCCCGGACGTCCGGCTGGCCGACGAGGAGCTCGGGCCGCTGGTCACCGTGCCGCTGCTGGAGGAGGTGGCGGCGCTCGTCCCGGACGAGTGGCTGGCCGGCGAGCCCGGCTTCGACTCGGTGGACGCCGTCCGGCACGCCTACGTCGCCCACCTCGCCGCCCGGGTGGTGCTCTCCGAGGAGTGGCTGCCGGAGGGCTTCGCCACGCCCGAGCAGCTGCGCGAGGCGGAGCGGCGGCGGGCGGCCCGGACCAGGGCCGGGCGGCCGGCCTGGCTGCGGGACGTACCGGACCTGCACGGCAAGCCGTCGGTGGAGACGGCCTGGGAGCAGTACGCCGACGAGGGCTAGCCGGGTTCGGGCCCGACGCGGCCGGAACGCCGACGGGTGGGAACGCGACCAGGGAGCGGACCCTGTGGGCCCGCTCCCCGGTTCTACTGTTCAGTGCTGTCCGCGGTCAGCGCGTCAGCGCCACCACTGGACCGCCTTCTCGGCGTTGACCAGGCCGGCGCCGTAGAAGCCGTTGTCGTTCGTGGTGCCCTCGCAGGTGGCCTTCCAGGCACCGGCGCCGCCCGGGTTGAACTCGCCCTTCGGGCACGGGACGGACTCGGCGTGGCTGGTCAGCATCTCGGTCAGCTCGTCCGGGCTGGCCCACGGGAAGGTGCTGGCGAGCAGCGCGACCACGCCGGCGACGTGCGGGGTGGCCATCGAGGTGCCCTGCATGTAGCCGTACTTGCCACCGGGGATGGTGGACAGGATGCGGCCGTCCTTGTCGGGGGTGTCCGGGAGCTGGAAGCGGCGGTCGCCACCGGGCGCGGTGACGGAGACGACGCCCTTGCCGTAGCTGGAGTAGTACGCCTTGACACCCTCGGAGCCCACCGCGGAGACGGCGACGACGCCGGGCAGCTCGGTCGGCAGCGACAGGCAGTCGTTGGTGACCGGGCGGGAGGCGGGGGTGGTGTCGTCCGGGCTGGCCACGTCGACGGTCTTGTGCGCCAGGTCGAGGTTCTCGTTACCGGCGGCGGCGACGTTGAGGACGCCCTTGCGCTGCGAGAAGGCGACGGCCTTGCGGACGGCGTCCGAGATGGCGGCCTGGTCCTTGTCCGTCTTGCAGTTGAACATCCACGGGTCGACGAAGTAGCTGTTGTTGGTCACCTTGAAGCCGTGCTCGCCGGCCCAGACGAAGCCGCAGACCGCGTTCTCCGGGTAGATGAACCCGCCGTCGTCGACGACCTTGACGGCGGCCAGCTTGACGTTCGGCGCGACACCGACGATGCCCTTGCCGTTCTTGGCGGCGCCGATGGTGCCGGCCACGTGGGTGCCGTGGTCGCTGGTGGTCGGCTGCCAGGCCTTCCAGTCGGTGTTCGTCTTGCCGTCGATGCAGGAGACCGACTGCGAGGCGTCCACGTTGGCGGCCAGGTCCTCGTGGGTGGCGTCGATGCCGGAGTCCAGGACGCCGACGGTGACGTTGCGGCTGCCGAGCGAGATCTTGTGGGCCTTGTCGGCACCGATCTGACGCATGTCCCACTGGTAGGCGTCGTAGGGCTCCTGGCCCGGGGCGGCCGCGGCGGCCGGCTCGGCGGCGACGTCGGCCTTGCCCTGGTCGGAGGCCTGGATGCCCTTGGTGCGGCTGGCACCGACCGAGTCGACGCCCTTGGCCAGGCGCAGCTTCTCGGCGAACTTGGTGTCGTTCGAGCGGGCGACCACGACGCCGACCTGCTCGTACGACTGGACCACCGTGCCGCCGAGGCCGGTGATGGCCTTCTCGACCTTCTGCACCTGACCGTGGTTGGCCTTGGTGTTGACGACGTAGCTCATCACCGGACCGGTCGTCGGGTCGGCCGCGGGGGCCGCGACGGCGGTGCCGGCCGGCAGCGCGAGGGCGCCGGCAGTGGCGAGCACGACGCCCACTGCCGCGTACCGGGTACCGCTGATCCGAGGAACACGCATGAGGGTTGGCCTCCCGAGTCGTCAAGGCGGCAGCTGCGGTGGCAGGTGCGCTTGGGAATGACCGGGACGCTAATGAATATTTGCTTATAAGCGCAAGAGGTAGTCATCTAATCGTCACATCTGAACCAGAAACCGGGATGCGACCGTTCGGGGGTCAACAGGGAAACAGAGGTCAAGAGTGTTAAAAAGTGATGGTTCGCCGACGTGCGGCCACACCCCTCGGAACCTCGGCCACCAGCGCGGATCGCGCCGCTACAACGCGTACAACCGACGCGCGTTGCCGCCCGCGACCAGGCCCGCCACCCGCTCGGCGTCGGCCGCGGAACAGGCGCCGTCGGCCCGCCAGTCCGCCAGCACCGCGCCCAGTCCGTACCGGAACTGACAGGTCCCCACCAGAAAGAGTTCGGGCAGCCCGTAGGCGTCGGTGGAGAACAGCAATTTTCCGAACGGGGCCAGCTCCAGCATCTCGCCCAGCACCGCGGCCACCCGCGGCCCGGTGTAGGAGGCCGTCAGCCCGAGGTCGGTGTACACCGTCGGGAAGGCCTGGGCCAGCCAGGCGGCCTGCCGGTGGTACGGGTAGCCGTGCAGCAGCACCAGCGGGACGCCACTGGGCTCGGCGGCCCGCACGAAGTCCGTCAGCAGCGACGGGTCGGCCCGGTGCAGGGTGAGGTCCGGATCGCCGAAGCCGGTGTGGAGTTGGAGCGGCAGGCCGAGCTCGGCGCAGACGTCCACGGCCGTCCAGAGCAGGTGGTGCAGCAGCACCGGATCCGTCAGCCGGCCCCGCCCGGCGCGCAGATGGGCGCCGGCCGCGGCCACCACGGCCGCGGTGGCGGGGCGTTCGGCGGGGGCCGCCAGCCCGTGCCGGTAGGCGAGCACCGACTTGACCGCGACGGCCCCGGCGGCGGCCGACCCGAGCGCCTGCGCGACGGCCCCCGGCCAGTCCCCGGCGCCGGCCGTCACCGCCGCGGCGACCGACTCCAGCCGGACCACCTCGCGCACCGACGCCCCGGTGGCCCCGGCGAGTTCGGCCGGCGGCAGCAGCTCGTGGCCCGCGGCGGTCGTCAGCCCGGTGTCCACCAGGCAGGTGTCCAGCCCGGCCGCCGCCAGCAGCCGCCCGGTGGCCCCGGCCGCGCCCAACTCCCGCCGCCGGGCCAGGTAGTCGGCGACCGGGGCGTGCGCCGGCAGGCCGAGCACGGGCGGGCACCAGCGCCGCACCGCGAGGCCCAGCGCGCTGTCGAAGGGCGAACAGCCGGGCGCGGGCGGGCGGTCGGACTCGGTGAGCAGCCCGGCCAGGGCGTCGTCGGCGAGCTCGGCCGCCACCACGCTGTGGCAGTGGTGGTCGACCAGCGCGGGCCCCTCCGGCCGGGCCACCGCTCAGTACCGCCAGCGGGTGGCCGCGACCAACTCCTCGGGCGGGACGGCCGCGTACTGCTCCCGCTCCGCCCGGCGCACCGCCAGCACCGCCTGGTAGAGCGGCTCGCCGAGGGCCTCGCGCAGCACCGCCGAGCGCTCGTACGCGGCGATCGCCTCGGCCGGGGAGGCCGGCAGCCGGGGCACCGTGCCGGGCTCGGCGGCCGCCGGATCGCCGGTGAACTCCGGTGGCAGCGCGCGGCGTTGCTCCAGCCCGGCGAGGCCGGCCGCGATCACCCCGCCGACCGCCAGGTACGGGTTGGCGCTCGCGTCGAAGCACTTGACCTCGGCGTTGGCGGCGGCGGACCGCTCCCCGGTGGAGCCCGTCACCAGGCGCAGCGCGGCCTCCCGGTTCTCCAGGCCCCAGCACTGGTAGGCGCCCGCCCAGTGCGAGGGCACCAGCCGCAGGTACCCGGCCGGGCTGGAGCAGCCCAGCACCAGCAGTTCGGGCAGCGCGTCGAGCACCCCGGCGAGGAAGCCCTCGGCCTCGGCCGTCAGGCCGTGCGGGCCGGGGCCGCCGTGGCCGAGGTTGCGCCCGTCGCGCCAGAGGCTGACGTGCAGGTGCCCGCCGTTGCCGACGGCGCCGGCCTCCACCACCGGGGCGAAGGAGACCCGCAGGCCGTGCCGGGCGGAGACGGCCCGGACGGTGTGCCGGACCAGGACGGAGGTGTCGGCGGCGGCGACCGGGTCCTCGGGGGCGACCGAGACCTCGAACTGGCCCGGGGAGTACTCGGGGTGGATCTGGAGGACGCTCAGGCCCTGCCGGCCGAGGGCGCGCAGGACGTCCCGCAGGTAGTCGGAGAGGTCGGTGACCCGGTGCATCCCGTACGCCGGGCCGTGCGTCGGGTACTGCGGCTCCTCCCCCGGGGCGCCGGCCAGGGCGACCGTCCACTCGACCTCGATGCCCGCCTTGAGGCTCAGGCCGCGCGCGGCCGCCACGGCCCGGGCCCGGCGGGCGAACAGCCGCTGGCAGCCGGGGTGCGGGGCGCCGGCCTGGGTGTACCTGTCCCCCGGGGCCCAGGCCCAGCCGGGCTGGGCGGCCAGCGGGACGATCCGGTCGAGGTCCGGGTAGAGCCTGAGGTCCCCGGTGGGGCCGCCGATGATCGGGCTGGTGGTGATCGCGTCGTCGGCGAGGAAGACGTCGAAGCAGGGCGCGGTGCCGACGCCCCACTGCGCGGCGTGCAGCAGGCCGCCGAGCGGCACGGCCTTGACCCGGGTGATGCCCGCGTTGTCCACCCAGGTGACGGCCACCGCCTCGACGGCCTCGGTGCGCAGCCGGTCGACGGCCTGCGCCGCCCGGGCGGCCCGCTCCTCGCGCGGTGGCAGCGCGACGGCCGCCACCGCGGCGGCGGCAAGCCGTTCGGCGGTGACGGGCGGCTCGGCGGGCCCGGGCGCGGTGGGGTCGACGGCGGCGGTTCCGGTGGTCATGCCGTCATGCTGCCCCGCCGGTCGGGGTCGGGTAACTCCCCTATCGGGTGGTCCTGCGGGCGCCCCCGTTCACCCGTTCACCCGTTCGGGGCGGGCACGTCGGCGGGCACGTCGGCGGGCACGTCGGCGGGCAGGTCGGCGGGCACCGGGGCGGCGAACGCCCGCGGCCCCGAACGGTTTTCCGTCCCCGCCCTCTTCCTACTCGCCAGTAGCTTCGCTACAGTGGCCGGGCACGCACCACCGCCGGGCTTCGGGAGCCGCACCGGCGGCAGGCCGCGGTCGCCGCTTCTCCGGCGCCCGCGCGGTGCGCCTTCACCTTCACCGGCCGGTGCCGCGGATCGCGGCGGGCCGGGTTCCTCCTCGTATCAGGGCCGTCTCCTTCACCTTCGAGCGCCTGAGCACCACGGCACACCCGCGATCGGGCCGGAGCGGACCGGCCCCCGCCCCGGTGTGCCGACACCCCGTCATCTCCCCAGCCCTCGCGCGTGGACCCTCCTCCGGCGGCGGCCGCCCCCGGCGTACGGGCGCGGCGGCGTGCCCGCCGGAGCACGCGCGGGCCCTTCATGACTAGGAGTACAGGACAGATGGAGCGTCCCTTCCCCACTGTCGCCGTCGTCGGCCTCGGCACGATGGGTGCCGGCGTCGCGGTGGCCGTCGCCAAGAGCGGCCGCCGGGTGATCGGCATCGAGGCCACCGAGGACTCGGCCGCCCGGGCGCTGGCCCGGATCGAGGAGGCCACCGCCCACGCGGTCGGCCGGGAGCGGCTCACCGCCGAGGAGCGCACCGGGCTGCTGGCCCGGATCTCGGTCGGCCACGAGCTCGCGGCCGCCGCCGGGGCGGACCTGGTGATCGAGGAGGTCCCCGAGCAGCTGGAGCTGAAGCGGGAGGTCTTCGCCGAGCTGGACCGGATCTGCCCGGAGGGCACCGTGCTGGCCACCGGCACCACCGCGCTGTCGGTGACCCGGATCGCCGCCGCGACCGCCCGTCCGGAGCGGGTGCTCGGCCTGCACTTCTTCAACCCGGTGCACGGCATGAAGCTGGTCGAGGTGGTCCGCACGGTGCTGACCTCCCCGCGGACCGCCGAGGACGCCGCCGCCTTCGCCCGCGACCTCGGCAAGGAGCCGGTGGCGGCCGGCGACCGGGCCGGCTTCGTGGTGAACGGCCTGCTGTTCGCCTACCTGAACCAGGCCGCCGCGATGTTCGAGTCCAAGTACGCCTCCCGGGAGGACATCGACGCCGCGATGCGGCTCGGCTGCGGCCTGCCGATGGGCCCGCTGGCGCTGCTCGACCTGATCGGCGTCGACACCGCGCGCACCGTGCTGGAGGCGATGTACGAGCAGTCCCGGGACCGCCTGCACGCACCGGCCCCGATCCTCGGCCAGCTGGTCGCGGCCGGGCTGCTGGGCCGCAAGACCGGCCGCGGCTTCTACACCTACGAGGCGCCGGGCTCGTCCCGCGCCGTGGACGCGGCGACCGGGCCGGCCCTGCCGAAGGTGCCGGGCCGGGAGGTGCGCACCGTCGGCGTCTGCGGCTCCGGGACGATGGCCACCGGCATCGCCGAGGTGTTCGCCAAGGCCGGGCACCCGGTGCTGCTGGCCGCCCGCAGCCAGGAGAAGGCCGAGGCGGCCAAGGCGCAGCTGGCGAGGTCGCTGGAGCGCTCGGTGGCCAAGGGCCGGCTGTCCGCGCAGGCGCGGGACGCCGCGCTGGCGCTGGTCACCCCGGTCGGCCAGTACACCGAGCTGGCCGAGGTGGACCTGGTGGTCGAGGCGGTCGCCGAGGACCTGGCGGTCAAGCGCGAGCTGTTCGCCACCCTGGACAAGATCGTCCGGCCGGGCGCGGTGCTCGCCACCACCACCTCCTCGCTGCCGGTGATCAGCTGCGCGACCGCCACCTCGCGGCCGCAGGACGTGATCGGCATGCACTTCTTCAACCCGGCCCCGGCGATGAAGCTGGTCGAGGTGGTCTCCACCGTGCTGACCGCGCCGGACGTCACCGCGACGGTGCTGGAGCTGACCGCGAAGGTCCGCAAGCACCCGGTGGAGTGCGGCGACCGGGCCGGCTTCATCGTCAACGCGCTGCTCTTCCCCTACCTGAACGACGCGGTGCGGATGCTCCAGGAGCACTACGCGACGGTGGACGACATCGACACCGCGATGAAGCTGGGCTGCGGCTACCCGATGGGCCCGTTCGAGCTGCTGGACGTGGTCGGCCTGGACGTCTCGCTGACGATCGAGCGGGTGCTGCACCAGGAGTTCCGCGAGCCCGGTCTGGCGGCCGCGCCGCTGCTGGAGCACCTGGTCGCGGCGGGCTGCCTGGGCCGCAAGACCGGCCGCGGCTTCCGCGACCACGCGCGCCGGTGACCACCCCGCAGGCCGGGGGCGGCCCGTACGAGCTGCCGTACGAGCCACCCCCGGCCGGACCGCACGCCGCGCCGCCACCGGGCTCCGCGGCCTCCCCGCGCCCCGCCTGGAGCCCCGGGACGGCGACCTCCCGCTGGCCCCGCCCGGCCGTGACCGGACCGGTGGTGCCGGTGCGGCGGGGAAGGGCCGCGGGCGCGCCGTCCGGGCCGTGTAGCGTTCCGGACATGGATCGGGTTCAGTCAACCTCCCCGCAGCACCCCGCCGGGCCGCACGGCGGCGCCGACCGGACCAGCCCCTCGACCGGGGGCACCGGGCCGGAGGGCGGGCCGGGCAGCCGCCGGGCGGCGGCGCAGCGCCAGCAGATGCGCCAGGACCTGGCCACGGCCGCGATGGAGCTGTTCGCCTCGCAGGGCTACGAGGAGACCACGGTCGACCAGATCGCGGCCGCCGCCGGGGTGGCCCGGCGCACCTTCTTCCGGTACTTCCGGTCCAAGGAGGAGGCGATCTTCCCGGACCACGACGACACCCTGGTGCGGGTGGCCGACCTGCTGGCCAGCGCGGAGCCGGAGGAGCACCCGCTGGACGTGGTCTGCCGCGGCATCAAGGAGGTGCTGCGGATGTACGCCTCCACCCCGGGGGTGTCGGTGGCGCGGTACCAGCTGATCCGTCAGGTCCCGGCACTGCGCGAGCGGGAGATCGCCGTGGTGGCCCGCTACGAGCGGCTGTTCACCCGTTACCTGCTGGGCCGTTTCGACACCGGCGAGTCCATCCCGTCCGGCTGGCAGCGCGGCGGCGAGGACGACTCGATGCTGGCCGAGGTCTCGGCGGCGGCGGTGGTCGCGGCGCACAACCACGTGCTGCGGCGCTGGCTGCGGGCCGGCGGCCGGGGCGACGTGGAGGCGCAGCTGGACCACTCCTTCGAGGTGATCCGGCGGACCTTCTGGGCCTCCAGTGCCCCGGGTGCCAGGAGGCGGGGATCGGTGGTGGCACCGGGTGCCAACGGGACCCCGGGGGACGCCGGGGTCGAGAGCGCACTGAGTGCCAGTCCCGGAGGTGAGGTGCTCATCACAGTCGCCCGGACGGACGCTCCGCTGGACGTCGTGGTGGACAGCATCCGGGCCGCGCTGAGTGGCTCCCGGGAGTCGTAGACCCAGTATTCACGCAGGTCAGAGCGGTATCGAGGGCCCGCGCCGGGATGTCGGCGCGGGCCTTTCGCATGCCCGCGCAACGCGCGTCACGCGGCCTCTGAACCGACTGGAATTCCTGGCACCCGGTGTCTTTACGAGTGGCACAGGGTGCCACTACCTTGTTACTCACCAGTCGCGGCGCCGCGGCTCCCCACCTCGGCGCGCCGTCGTCCGGCGTTCCCACACCCCGGGAGCAGAGAGCCAGAACGGCCCGGTCCACCCCGGGTGCCCCGTCTGACCCGCCCACCACCCACCTCAGCGAAGCCGGTGTCCGCTCCCGGCTCCCCCAGACGCCCTGTGACCCTCGCACAGGTACGCCTTCGGAGGCAGCCATGCAGGAAATCCTCGACGCGATCCTCAGCACCGACAGCACGTCGGCGGACTTCGCGGCGATCAAGCTCCCCGAGTCCTACCGGGCGGTGACGCTCCACAAGGACGACGAGCAGATGTTCGCGGGCCTCGCGAGCCGCGACAAGGACCCCCGCAAGTCCCTTCACCTCGACGAGGTCGCCCTGCCCGAGCTGGGCCCGGGCGAGGCCCTGGTCGCCGTCATGGCCAGCGCGGTGAACTACAACACCGTCTGGAGCTCGATCTTCGAGCCGGTCTCCACCTTCGGCTTCCTGGAGCGGTACGGCCGGCTGTCGCCGCTGACCAAGCGCCACGACCTGCCGTACCACGTGGTCGGCTCCGACCTGGCCGGCGTGGTGCTGCGCACCGGCGCCGGGGTCAACGCCTGGAAGCCCGGCGACGAGGTCGTCGCGCACTGCCTCTCGGTCGAGCTGGAGTCCGCGGACGGCCACAACGACACGATGATGGACCCGGAGCAGCGCATCTGGGGCTTCGAGACCAACTTCGGCGGCCTGGCGCAGCTGGCCCTGGTGAAGACCAACCAGCTGCTGCCCAAGCCCCGGCACCTCACCTGGGAGGAGGCCGCCTCCCCCGGCCTGGTCAACTCCACCGCGTACCGCCAGCTGGTCTCGCGCAACGGCGCCGGTATGAAGCAGGGCGACAACGTGCTGATCTGGGGCGCCAGCGGCGGCCTCGGCTCGTACGCCACCCAGTACGCGCTGGCCGGCGGCGCCACCCCGATCTGCGTGGTCTCCAGCGACCAGAAGGCCGAGATCTGCCGCGCCATGGGCGCCGAGGCGATCATCGACCGCTCCGCCGAGGGCTACCGGTTCTGGAAGGACGAGAACAACCAGGACCCGCGCGAGTGGAAGCGCCTCGGCGCGAAGATCCGCGAGTTCACCGGCGGCGAGGACGTGGACATCGTCTTCGAGCACCCGGGCCGGGAGACCTTCGGCGCCTCGGTGTACGTCACCCGCAAGGGCGGCACCATCGTCACCTGCGCCTCCACCTCCGGCTACATGCACCAGTACGACAACCGGTACCTGTGGATGTCGCTCAAGCGGATCGTCGGCTCGCACTTCGCCAACTACCGCGAGGCCTTCGAGGCCAACCGCCTGATCGCCAAGGGGAAGATCCACCCGACCCTCTCCAAGGTCTACTCCCTGGAGGAGACCGGCCAGGCCGCCCTGGACGTGCACCACAACAGGCACCAGGGCAAGGTCGGCGTGCTCTGCCTGGCCCCCGAGGAGGGCCTGGGCGTGCACGACGCGGAGTTCCGCGCCAAGCACCTCGACGCCATCAACCGTTTCAGGAACATCTGATGACCGAGCCCCGGAAGCGCGACCGCCCCTGGCTGATGCGCACCTACGCCGGCCACTCCACCGCGAGCGACTCCAACGCGCTCTACCGGCGGAACCTGGCGAAGGGCCAGACCGGCCTGTCCGTCGCCTTCGACCTGCCGACCCAGACCGGCTACGACTCCGACCACGTCCTCGCCCGCGGCGAGGTCGGCCGGGTCGGCGTCCCGGTCGGGCACGTCGGCGACATGCGCACCCTGTTCGACGGCATCCCGCTCGAACGGACCAACACCTCCATGACGATCAACGCCACCGCGATGTGGCTGCTGGCGCTCTACCAGGTGGTCGCCGAGGAGCAGGGCGCGGACATCGCCACGCTCACCGGCACCACCCAGAACGACATCGTCAAGGAGTACCTGTCCCGCGGGACGCACGTCTTCCCGCCCGGCCCGTCGGTGCGGCTGATCACCGACATGATCGCCTACACGGTCGGCAGCATCCCCAAGTGGAACCCGATCAACATCTGCAGCTACCACCTGCAGGAGGCCGGGGCGACGCCCGTCCAGGAGATCGCCTACGCGATGTGCACCGCCATCTCGGTGCTCGACGCCGTGCGCGACTCCGGCCAGGTGCCGGCCGAGCGGATGGGCGAGGTGGTCGCCCGGATCTCCTTCTTCGTGAACGCCGGCGTGCGCTTCGTCGAGGAGATGTGCAAGATGCGCGCCTTCGCCCGGCTGTGGGAGAAGGTCACCCTGGAGCGCTACGGCGTCACCGACCCCAAGCAGCGCCGCTTCCGGTACGGCGTCCAGGTCAACTCGCTCGGCCTGACCGAGGCCCAGCCGGAGAACAACGTCCAGCGGATCGTCCTGGAGATGCTGGCCGTCACCCTCTCCAAGGACGCCCGCGCGCGGGCCGTCCAGCTGCCCGCCTGGAACGAGGCGCTCGGCCTGCCCCGGCCCTGGGACCAGCAGTGGTCGCTGCGCATCCAGCAGGTGCTGGCGTACGAGTCGGACCTGCTGGAGTACGGCGACATCTTCAACGGCTCCCAGGTGATCGAGGCCAAGACCGAGGAGCTGCTGGCCGGCGCCGAGGCGGAGATCGCCAAGGTGCTGGAGATGGGCGGGGTGATCCCGGCCGTCGAGTCCGGCTACCTGAAGTCCAACCTGGTCGCCTCGCACGCCGCCCGCCGGGCCCGGATCGAGTCCGGCGAGGACAAGATCATCGGGGTCAACTGCTTCGACACCACCGAGCCGAGCCCGCTCACCGCCGACCTCGACACCGCGATCATGGTCGTCGACCCGGCCTCCGAGCAGTCCGTGCTCGCCGCCCTGGAGGCCTGGCGCGCCGAGCGCGACGAGGCCGCCGTCCAGTCGTCGCTGGCCGAGCTCAAGGCCGTCGCCGCCACCGAGGCCAACCTGATGCCGGCCACGCTCGCCTGCGCCCGGGCCGGCGTCACCACCGGCGAGTGGGCCTTCGCCCTGCGCGAGGTCTTCGGCGAGTACCGGGCGCCCACCGGCGTCGGCGGCGCCCCCGTCGCGGTGGCCGCCGAGCCCGGCGGCGAGCTGGAGCAGGTCCGCGCCGCGGTCGCCGCGACCGCCGCGGAGCTGGGTGCCGGCAAGCTGCGCCTGCTGGTCGGCAAGCCCGGCCTGGACGGGCACTCCAACGGCGCCGAGCAGATCGCCGTCCGGGCCCGCGACGCCGGGTTCGAGGTGGTCTACCAGGGCATCCGGCTGACCCCGGAGCAGATCGTCTCCGCCGCCGTCGCGGAGGACGTCCACTGCGTGGGCCTGTCCATCCTCTCCGGCGCGCACAGCGAGCTGGTGCCCGACGTCCTGAAGCGGCTGCGCCGCGCCGGGGTGGAGGATGTCCCGGTGATCGTGGGTGGCATCATCCCGGCAGCGGACGGCGAGGCCCTCAAGGCCGCCGGCGTCGCCGCCGTGTTCACCCCGAAGGACTTCGGCATCACCACCATCATCGGCCGGATCGTGGACGAGATCCGGCTGGCCAACAAGCTCCAGCCGTGGACGTCCGCACCGACCGCGGCCACGAACTGACCAGCTGACCAGCTGACCACTGGGAAGGAACCCTCGATTCTGATGACTGCTGTCAACCGACTGCGCCCGCGCCGCTCCTGCCTCGCCGTACCGGGCAGCAACCCGCGCTTCCTGGAGAAGGCCCAGGGCCTGCCGGCCGACCAGGTCTTCCTCGACCTGGAGGACGCCTGCGCCCCGCTGGTCAAGGAGAGCGCCCGCCACAACATCGTCGACGCCCTCAACAACGGCGACTGGGGCGGCAAGACCCGCGTCGTGCGCGTCAACGACTGGACCACCCACTGGACCTACCGCGACGTGATCACCGTGGTCGAGGGCGCCGGCCCCAACCTCGACTGCATCATGCTGCCGAAGGTGCAGGACGCCGAGCAGGTCAAGGCGCTCGACCTGCTGCTCACCCAGATCGAGAAGACCATGGGCTTCGAGGTCGGCCGGATCGGCATCGAGGCGCAGATCGAGAACGCCAAGGGCCTGATCAACGTCGACGCCATCGCCGAGGCCTCGCCCCGGCTGGAGACCATCATCTTCGGCCCCGCCGACTTCATGGCCTCCATCAACATGAAGTCGCTGGTGGTCGGCGAGCAGCCGCCCGGCTACGGCGCCGACGCCTACCACTACATCCTGATGCGCATCCTGATGGCCGCCCGCGCCAACGACCTCCAGGCGATCGACGGCCCCTACCTCCAGATCCGCAACCAGGAGGGCTACCGCGAGGTCGCCCGCCGCTCGGCCGCCCTCGGCTTCGACGGCAAGTGGGTGCTCCACCCGGACCAGGTCGCCGCCGCGAACGAGATCTACTCGCCCTCGCAGGAGGACTACGACCACGCCGAGCTGATCCTCGACGCGTACGACTACTGCACCTCCGAGGCGGGCGGCGCCAAGGGCTCCGCGATGCTCGGCGACGAGATGATCGACGAGGCCAGCCGCAAGATGGCGCTGGTCGTCGCCGGCAAGGGCCGGGCCGCGGGCCTGCAGCGCACCACCAAGTTCGAGATCCCGGAGGCCTGAGCAGCCATGCAGTTCGGACGCACCTACGAGGAGTTCGAGGTCGGCGCGGTCTACAAGCACTGGCCCGGCAAGACGGTCACCGAGTACGACGACCACCTCTTCTGCCTGCTCACCATGAACCACCACCCGCTCCACCTGGACACCAACTACGCCGGGAAGACGACCGACTTCGGCAGGAACGTCGTGGTGGGCAACTACGTCTACTCGCTGCTGCTCGGCATGTCCGTCCCGGACGTCTCCGGCAAGGCGATCGCCAACCTGGAGATCGAGTCGCTGCGCCACATCGCGCCGACCTTCCACGGCGACACGATCTACGGCGAGACCACCGTGCTCGACAAGTGGCCGTCCAAGTCCAAGGACGACCGCGGCATCGTGTACGTCGAGACCAAGGGGTACAAGCAGGACGGCACGGTCGTCTGCGTCTTCCGCCGCAAGGTGATGGTGCCGACCGCGACGTACACCGAGGAGCGCGGCGGCGAGCAGCCCGGCCGCCCGACCCCGCTCTCCTGAGCCCCTCCCCTCTATAGGGGCCCGCTTTTCACCGCGGGCCCCTCGAGAGACCCCGGACGGGCAGGCCGCCGTCATCGGCCGCGCCCCACCCGGCCCGGGGGCCCTGCTGCCGCAGCCACGCCGGCAGGGCCCCCGCAATCCCCCCCCCGGGGGATTCCCCGACTTTTCCGCAGACCCTCAGACCTTTCGGAGCCGCACGATGGGACGCCTCGCACAGACCGACGGCCTCACCGAGATCCAGCGGGACATCCTCGCCACCGTGCGGGATTTCGTCGACAAGGAGATCATTCCGGTCGCGACCGAGCTGGAGCACAAGGACGAGTACCCGACCGCCATCGTCGAGGGGATGAAGCAGCTCGGCCTGTTCGGCCTCACCATCCCCGAGGAGTACGGCGGCCTCGGCGAGTCGCTGCTCACCTACGCCCTGGTGGTCGAGGAGATCGCCCGCGGCTGGATGTCGGTCTCCGGCATCGTGAACACCCACTTCATCGTGGCGCACATGATCAACGCCCACGGCACCCAGGAGCAGAAGGACCACTTCCTGCCGAGGATGGCGGCCGGCGAGATCCGCGGCGCCTTCTCGATGTCCGAGCCGGGCCTCGGCTCCGACGTTTCGGCCATCTCCACCAAGGGCGTCAAGGACGGCGAGTTCTACGTCCTCAACGGCCAGAAGATGTGGCTCACCAACGGCGGCACCTCCACCCTGGTCGCGGTCCTCTGCAAGACCGACGAGGGCGGCAGCAGCCCGTACAAGAACATGACCACCTTCCTGATCGAGAAGGAGGCCGGTTTCGGCCCGAACCCCTCGGTTCCCGGCCTGACCGTGCCCGGCAAGATCGAGAAGATGGGCTACAAGGGCGTCGACACCACCGAGCTGGTCCTCCAGGACGTCCGCGTCCCGGCGAACCGCGTCCTCGGCGGCGTCCCGGGCCGCGGCTTCTACCAGATGATGGACGGCGTCGAGGTCGGCCGCGTCAACGTCGCCGCCCGCGGCTGCGGCGTCGCCCGCCGCGCCTTCGAGCTCGGCATCGCCTACGCCCAGCAGCGCTCCACCTTCGGCAAGAAGATCGCCGAGCACCAGGCGATCCAGTTCAAGCTCGCCGAGATGGCCACCAAGGTCGAGGCCGCCCACCAGATGATGGTCATGGCCGCCCGCAAGAAGGACGGCGGCGAGCGCAACGACCTCGAGGCCGGCATGGCCAAGTACCTCGCCTCCGAGTACTGCAAGGAGGTCGTCGAGGACGCCTTCCGCATCCACGGCGGCTACGGCTTCTCGAAGGAGTACGAGATCGAGCGCCTCTACCGCGAGGCCCCGATGCTGCTCATCGGTGAAGGTACTGCGGAGATCCAGAAGATGATCGTCGGGCGCCGGCTCCTCGAGGAGTACCGGATCGCCGACTGACCCCCGGGCCGCCCGCCGACGCACCCCGTCGCCGGGCGGCCCCCTCGAACCGCCGGTCGACGGGCGTGCGGGCCCGTCCCGGCGCGGGGCCGTGCCCCGTCACGGGCCCGGCCTGGTCCGCCTGGGTCCGGCACGGCCCGCCGGAAGCGGCCGCAGGGCGTACAGCTGCAACGACGCGCCCTGCGGCCGCTTCCGCACACCCGCTTCCGGCCGCTACGGCCGTTTCGTCCGCCGGGTTCCGTCCGCGCACCCGTTGAGACAAGAGTCACCAGCCCTGTCGGGTCCCTTGGGAACCGGACCGGGCCGAGCTACGGTCGTAGGAGTGGACGCGCACACGCGCCGCCACCGGACACGTGAACGAGCAGGCGGGTTGCCCACCCACCGTCTGCTCCCGATAGCATCCACCGGGACAGCAAGCCGTCCCTCTATTACCGATTCCGCGGTGGCCCCCGTCCAGCGGCCATGATCCCCCGCGACAAAGGTCTTCGATGCCCATCAGCCCGTCCCCTCACACCTCCGTCACGGACCGCGATGCCCTCGCAGCCCCGACGGCCGGTCGGCGACCCCGCGTGACCATCGCGCGCGGAGCCACCCCCTGGTTCGTCCCCACCCTCGCCACGGCCGCCGTGACCACCGCCCTCACCCGGCGCAGCGGCAAGTGGGCCCTGGCTGCGGTACCCGCCTGCGCCCTCGGCGCGGGCATGCTGTGGTTCTTCCGCGACCCCGAGCGTGAGATCGGCACGGGCAGAGTGATCTCCCCCGCCGACGGCGTGGTGCAGAGCATCGACGCCTGGCCGGACGGCCGCACCCGGGTCGCGATCTTCATGAGCCCGCTGAACGTCCACGTCAACCGCGCGCCCCTGCCGGGCACCGTGACGTCGGTCGAGCACGTCGCGGGCGGCTTCGTCCCCGCGTTCAACAAGGACAGCGACCAGAACGAGCGGGTCGTCTGGCACTTCGACACCGAGCTCGGCGACATCGAGATGGTCCAGATCGCGGGGGCCGTGGCCCGCCGCATCGTGCCGTACGTGGACGCCGGAACCAAGGTCGAGCAGGGCGACCGGATCGGTCTGATCCGGTTCGGGTCCCGCGTCGACACCTACCTGCCGGCCGGCGTCGAGGTCGGCGTCGAGGTCGGCCAGAAGACCACAGCCGGGGTGACGCGCCTTGACCGTGACTGATCCTGAGACAATCGTCGGCCTGGACGACGAGGAGACGGCCCTGCGCCGCCGCCGCTGGGCACGGGACCGCGAGCTGCGTGCCCCGCGCTCTCCCCAGCACCTGTCCACGGCCGACTTCCTGACCCTGGGGAACGCCGTCTGCGGCTTCCTGGCGATCTACTCGATCACCACCGGGGTCCTGGTCCCGCACATCACCAACCCGGACGCCGCTCCGGACCGGCACAGCGCCGCCACCGCGGTCACGCTGCTGCTGATCGGCTCGATGTGCGACCTCTTCGACGGGCTGGTGGCGCGCAAGCTGCGCTCCTCCGCCCTCGGAGCGGAACTGGACAACCTCGCGGACCTGATCAGCTTCGGCATCGCACCGGCCTACTTCGTCGCGGTCTGGGGCATGGTCTCCCCGGGTTCCAACAGCAAGCTGTCGGCGCTGATCGCGCTGACCGTACTGCTCGCGGTGGTCCTGCGGCTGGCCCGCTTCTCGGCCGTCAAGATGCGGCCCGGGGTGTTCCAGGGCATGCCCTGCCCGATGGGCGCGATGACGGTGATCGCCATCGTGCTGCTCGACCCGCCGTTCCTGCCCGGTCTGCTCGCCATCTTCGGCGCCGCGTACCTGATGGTCAGCCGGATCGAGTACCCGAAGCCGCAGGGGCTGCTGGCCACCGCCACGCTCTGCTGGGTCGTCGTCGCGATCGGCTGCCTGGCCGCCTGGGCGACCGGGCTGCCCGGCGGCGACAGCCTGATGCACGTCGGCGCGTTCGCCCAGATCACGCTCGCCGCGATGGCGCCGCTGCTGGTCATCCGCCGCAAGGTGGGGCAGAAGGTCGGCGACGTCCGCGCCCGGCGGGCGGAGTCGCGGCTCGGCTGAGCCGTCCCACGACCGGCATGGGGAAGGGCCCGGAACCTGGTGGTTCCGGGCCCTTTCCGTGTCTCCGTGTTTCCGTGTTCCTGTGCGCCCGTGTTCCCGTGCGCCTGTGCGGCTCAGGCGCCGCCGGTGTGCACGCTGAACGCCGAGCGGCGGGCCGCCCGGGCCACGCCCGGGTCCGGGTGCACGCTCGAGACCGCCGTCAGCACCGAGGCCGCCCGCGGGTGGCCGGACTGCCGGGCCCGGGCGAACAGCCGGACCGGGTCGCCCGCCGCGGCGCCCTCGACGTGGCCCACCAGCAGCTCGGTCTCGCCGTGGTCGAGCACCGCGGCCGCGGTGTCCACCCAGAGCCAAGCCGCGTCCTCCGCGCCCAGCACGTCCGCCGGGGCGACGCCCTCGTCCGCGCGCTCCGCCAGCCACAGCAGCGCGTACGGGCGCAGCACCGGCTCGTCCACCGCCGCGCGCACCGCCTGCTCGGCCGGTCCGCCGGCCACCCGCAGCGCCTCGAAGGCCAGCCCGCGCACCAGCGCGTCGTCGCCCTGGGCGGCGTCCAGCAGCTCGCCCACCGCCCGGTCGGCCGGCCGGGCCGCGACCCAGGCCCGGAACTCGGCGCGGGCCGGGCCCGGCGAGTAGTCCGCGCAGGCGTTCAGCAGCTCGAAGGCGCTCTGCTCGATGTGCCCGGCCGCGGTCTGCGCGACCGTGCAGATCTCCTCCAGCTTCGCCCGCACCGCCCAGTGGCCGAGCGGCGACAGCTCCGCGGCGTCGTTCCTGCGCACCAGGGCGCCGACGGCCGCCAGGCCGTCCAGCATCCAGTCCAGGACGGCGGCCACGTCCGAGGGCGCGGCCGGGGTGTCGATCTGCGGCGCACGGCAGGTGCCGCGGACGGCGGAGACGGCCGAGGCCGCGTGCGGCACCGGCGACAGGCCGGGTCCGCCGAGGCCGGTGCCGACCCGGCGCTCGTCCAGGCCGCGGCGCAGCAGCTCCAGCAGCTCGCTCTCGGCGACCGGGCCGTCCACCAGGTGCAGGAAGGACAGCAGCTGCGGGGCCTGGTCCACGGCCTGCCCGGCCAGGACGGCGAAGACGCCGCGCAGCGCCGCGGGCGGCACCGGGGCGAGCAGGGTCCAGGCGTCGAACAGCGCCGACCAGCCGCGCACCACGGCCTCGTCGTCGTGCTCCCAGGCGTGCAGGCGCCAGCCGGGGCCGGCTCCGCCGTCCCGGGCCTCCACCAGGCCCACCAGCAGCGCCTGCCCCCAGGCCTTGGCGGCGGCACCGACCGTCATGGCCAGGGCCCGGCCCGCCGCGCGGGCGTCGTCCGGGAGCAGCTCGCCGCGCTTGTCGACCTCGGCCAGCTCACCGGCCCAGCGGGCGACCCGGACGGCGTCCACCAGCATCCGGCGGGCCAGCGGCGCCAGCTCGGAGGGTGCCGGAAAGCCCTCCGGCACGGGAACCCTGCCCCGCCCGGGAGCCGGAGCGGGCCCTCGTCGCCGGGGTACTGCGTTACGGGGGACTCCCGCCCCGCCCGGCCTGCCACCGGCGGGCCGTTGGGCCGTTCCGGGGAGACGGGTCACCGTCGCACCGGTACCGATCGTCGGCGGGAGCGGGGCATCACGGTCGCGCGGGTTCCGAGACGTCACGTCGAGCAGTCTTCCCCTTGTACCGGCCTTCTGTCACATCCGGTTGTCCGTACGACCGGGCGACCGCCGGTGGCACCTCCGCAAGATCGGGCAACAACGGCAAACCGCCTGGCCGGAAACGTGTGACCTGCCCATGCCACAGGGGGCGGCCCGGTTGCCGGGAATGCTCGGGCGGTCACCGTGCGTACGGGTGGGGGGGTAAGGGGCCGGGCCAAATATTGCTCCTGACAGCCGAGGGGCCCGTACGGGGGCGTTTCGGCCCGGCGACGCCCGGCGGGACTGTCCAGCCCGAATCCGGACGGATGGCGGGCGGCGTGATCGGGATCGAGCTGCACCGGAAGTCGGCCGGGCCGACTTTTCACGCGGGCCCGGAGGAATGGGAGGAACGTTCATTCTCGGACGGGGGGAATCGCACCGGGAAAAGCGGCGGGGACCAGCCGAAAACGCCCTCGCGCACAGGGGGGGTGGTTGAGGGGCCAGGGCCGGTCTTCGGACTCGCCTCTGCGGGGCGAACGACGGGAGCCCGAAGACAGGCCCTAGAGCAGCGGGGTGAGCCAGCGGCGGAGGAGTTCGGTGTAGCGGTCGGGGGCGGTGTTCCAGAGGGTGGCGTGGTCGGCGCCGGGGAAGGGCTGGAGGCTCACCACGTCGCGGCGGGCGGCGGCCAGCTTCTCGGCGGCGCCGAAGGGCGCGATCCGGTCCTCGGGGCTGTGCAGGAGGAGGGTCGGCACCCGCAGGTCGGTGCCGTCGGCGATGCGGCCGAAGTCGGCGAGGTCGACCCCGGTGCGGCCCTCGGCGGCGAGGGCGCCGAGCTCGGCGGCGACGCCCTGGAAGCCGGCCCGGGCGGCGTCCCGGCGGGCGGAGGCGGGCAGGTCGAGCACGGGCGAGTCGAGGATCAGACCGCGGACGGCGTGCGACCAGGCGGAGCGGGCCACGGTCTGCAGCACGATGGTCGCGCCGACGGACCAGCCGTACAGGATCACCTTGCCCGCGCCGCTGTCGAGCGCCAGCCGTACCGCCGCCTCGATGTCGCGCCACTCGGTCTCGCCGAAGTGGCTGAGCCCGTCCGGGGAGGCGGGGGCGCCCCGGTCGCCGCGGTAGGTGACGGCGAGGGCGGGCAGGCCGAGCCGGTCGAGGACGGGGAGCACCGGGAGGGTCTGCCGGCGGTCGTCGCCGGGGCCGTGCGCCAGGATCACCCAGGTGCCGCGCTTGCCGTCGAGCCGCCAGGCGGGGAGGGCGCCGAGCTCGCCGTCGGCGGTGGTGTCGGCGAAGGCGAGGCCGAGCGCCTCGGTGGGGTCGCCGAGGTGGACCCGCGGGGTGAAGCGGACCTCGGTGCCGGGGGCGAGGGTGCCCCGGTCGGCGCGGACCAGTCGGCGGGTGACGCCCTGTTCGTCCGCGTGCAGCACCTCCTCGACGACCGCGTGCCCGCCGTCCGCCCACTCCACCGCCCAGCGGCCGGGGCGCAGGCTCGCGGGGCCGCGGGTGAAGGTGACCCGGCCGGCGGCGAGGGCGCGGACCTGGACCGGCCCGGACTCCTGGACGGCGGTCACCGGACGGACCATCCGCTCGGAGGCCCGGCGGCCGACCACCAGCACGGCGGCCCCCACCGCGGCGGCCGCCACGACGGCGGCGGTTCCCCAACGCATCTCGCTCCCCGCTCTGTTGTTCACGGACGTCGTTCACGGACGTTGTTCACGGACGTTCTTCACGGACCGGACGGTGTTCGAGCCCCAGTTCACCGGCGCTCCGCCCGACCGGCCACCGGGCTGGGCCGTCCGGGTCACCCGGCGGGCGCTCCCGGGGTGCTCAGGGCGGTACTCAGGGGGTGCCGGTGGCGGGGGTCGGGGCGGGGCCGCGCCGGGCGATCCGACCGGGCGTCAGCGGCGTCCCCGTGTGACCAACCCCTCCGTGACCTCGGTTGACTCCCGGTTCGGGCCCGTGATGGGATCCTGGGGCCAAACGGAGGCATGGAGAGGAAGCCGGTGGAAGTCCGGCGCGGTCCCGCCACTGTCACCGGGGAGCACGCTCGGAACATCGCCACGGCGGGCCGTCCACGGCCGCTGGAAGGCTCCGGGGGTGCGTTCGACCCGGAAGCCAGGAGACTCTCGCCGCCGTCACGTCGATCCAGGGCGCGGACCCTGAGTGAGGACACGCACGCGATGCAGGCTGCCCCGCCCGGCCGGACTCCGAGCTGCCCTCCGCCGTGCGGCCGATGACCCCGCGCGCGCCTTCCCCCGCTCCGCGCCCGCTGACCCGAGCCGCCGTGTTCGCGCTCGGCGCCGCCGCGGGCTACGCCGCCGACGCCCGCTTCGCCGACCCCCGCCGGGGCCACCCGGTGGCCTTCTTCGGCAGCGCCGCGACCCGGCTGGAGCGGCGGCTGTGGCGCGACGACCGCGCCGCCGGGGCCGGGTACACCGCGCTGTGCGTGGGCGCGGTCGCGGCGGGCGCGTTCGCCCTGGACCGTACGGTGGGCCGGCGCCCGCTGGGCCGGGCGGCGCTGGCGGCGGCCGCGACCTGGACGGTGCTCGGCGGCACCTCGCTGACCCGGGAGGCCCGCACCATCGGCCGCTCGCTGGCCGCCGGCGACCTCGCCGCCGCCCGGGAGCGGCTGCCGCACCTGTGCGGGCGGGACCCGAGCGCCCTGGACGGGCAGCAGATCGCCCGGGCGGTGGTCGAGTCGGTGGCCGAGAACACCGCCGACGCCGTGGTGAACGCGCTGACCTGGGGCGCCCTGGCCGGCACCCCCGGCCTGCTGGCCTTCCGCGCCGTGAACACCCTGGACGCCATGGTCGGCCACCGCTCGCCCCGCTACGCCCGGTTCGGCTGGGCCTCCGCCCGGCTGGACGACGTGGCGGGCTGGCCGGGCGCCCGGCTGACGGCGCTGCTGACCGTGGCCGCCGCCCCCGAGCCCCGGACCGCCTGGCGGGTCTGGCGGCGCGACGGCTCCGCGCACCCGAGCCCGAACGCGGGCCAGGCCGAATCGGCGTTCGCCGGCGCGGTGGGCGCCCGACTGGGCGGCACGCTGCGGTACGGCGAGCGGGTGGAGCACCGGCCCGTCCTGGGCGCGGAGCTGCGGCCGGTGACAGTGGACGACATCGAGCGGGCCTGCGCGCTCTCCCGGCGGGTGGGCGCACTGGCGCTGGGTACGACGGTCGCGGGGCACGTCCTGCTGCGGGCACTGCTGAAGAAGAGGGGACGGGCATGAGCAACGCACTGCTGGTCGCGGGGACGACCTCGGACGCGGGCAAGAGCGTGGTGACGGCCGGGATCTGCCGGTGGCTCGCCCGCCAGGGCGTACGGGTCGCGCCGTTCAAGGCGCAGAACATGTCGCTCAACTCCTTCGTCACCGCCGACGGCGCCGAGATCGGCCGCGCCCAGGCGATGCAGGCGCAGGCCGCCCGGGTGGAGCCGGAGGCGGCGATGAACCCGGTGCTGCTCAAGCCGGGCGCGGACGGCCGCAGCCAGGTGGTGCTGCTCGGCCGGCCGGTGGCCGAGGTCGGCGCGCTGGACTACCGCGAGCGCAAGCCCGTCCTGCTGGAGCGCGCCCTGGAGTGCCTGGCCGACCTGCGCGGCCGCTACGACGTGGTGGTCTGCGAGGGCGCGGGATCGCCCGCCGAGATCAACCTGCGCGACCGCGACATCGCCAACATGGGCCTGGCCACGGCCGCCGCCCTGCCGGTGGTGGTGGTCGGGGACATCGACCGCGGCGGGGTCTTCGCGGCGATGTACGGGACGCTGGCGCTGCTGTCGGCGGAGGACCAGCGGCACGTGGCGGGCTGGTTCGTCAACAAGTTCCGCGGCGACGCGCGGCTGCTGGCGCCCGGGCTGGAGATGCTGCACGAGCTGACCGGCCGTCCGGTGCTGGGCACGCTGCCGATGCTGCCCGGGCTCTGGCTGGACGCCGAGGACTCGCTGGACCTGTCCACCGTGGCGGACCGGGCGGACGGGCCCGGGCCGCTCGGCGCGGACGTGCTGCGGGTGGCCGTGGTGCGCTTCCCCCGGCTGTCCAACTTCACCGACATGGACGCGCTCGCGCAGGAGCCGGGCGTGCTGGTCCGCTGGGCGACCAGGCCGGAGGAGCTGGCCGACGCCGACCTGGTGGTGCTGCCCGGCACCCGGGCCACCGTCGCGGACCTCGCCTGGCTGCGCGAGCGCGGCCTGGAGCCGGCCCTGAAGGCGCGGGTGGCGGCCGGACTGCCGGTCCTCGGGGTCTGCGGCGGCTACCAGATGCTGGCGCACTCGATCGTGGACGAGGTCGAGTCGAAGGCGGGCGCCGTCGACGGCCTCGGCCTGCTGCCGACACGGGTGCGGTTCGGCGTCGAGAAGGTGCTGGCGCGGCCGGTCGGCGAGGCGTTCGGGCAGCGGGTCGAGGGCTACGAGATCCACCACGGGGTGGTGACCGTGGAGGGGGGCAGTCCCTTCCTGGACGGCTGCCGGGTCGGCCCGGTCTGGGGCACCACCTGGCACGGCGCGCTGGAGAACGACGGGTTCCGCCGCGAACTCCTGCGCGAGGTCGCCGAGTTGTCCGGCCGGGCGTTCGTCCCGGCGCCGGACACCTCCTTCGCCGCGGCGCGCGAGGCCCGGCTGGACCGGCTGGGCGACCTGATCGAGGAGCACGCGGACACCGACGCGCTGTGGAAGCTGATCGAGGGCGGGGTGCCGGCGGCCGGATCACTGCCGTTCCTCCCGCCCGGGGCCCCTGGGAGTGACGCATGAGCCGGACACGGACGCAGGGCTGGGCAGGACCGCCGAACCGGGCGGGGCAGCAGGGCCGGGCACGATCACAGAGTCAGGCACGACAGGACTGGGGTACGGCATGAGTGACGTCCGCTATCCGTTCACCGCGATCGTCGGCATGGCCGACCTGCGGCTCGGACTGCTGCTGAACGCGGTCTCCCCGGCCGTGGGCGGCGTGCTGGTGCGCGGCGAGAAGGGCACCGCGAAGTCGACCATGGTGCGCGCGCTGGCCGGCCTGCTGCCGTCCATCGCCACCGTGGACGACTGCCGCTTCGCCTGCGACCCGGCCGCGCCCGACCCGCAGTGCCCGGACGGGCCGCACGACTCCCCGTCCTCCTCCGAACGGCCCTCCCAGCTGGTCGAGTTGCCGGTCGGCGTGGCCGAGGACCGGATCGTCGGCTCGCTCGACCTGGAGCGGGCGCTGGCCGAGGGCGTCAAGGCCTACGAGCCCGGACTGCTCGCCCGGGCGCACCGCGGCGTGCTCTACATCGACGAGGTGAACCTGCTCCAGGACCACGTGGTGGACCTGCTGCTGGACGCCGCCGCGATGGGCCGCTCGTACGTCGAGCGCGAGGGCGTGTCGGTGCGGCACGCGGCCCGGTTCCTGCTGGTCGGCACCATGAACCCGGAGGAGGGCGAGCTGCGGCCGCAGCTGCTCGACCGGTTCGGGCTGACCGTCGAGATCGCCGCCACCCGGGACCCGGCCGAGCGCGCCGAGGTGGTCCGCCGCCGGCTCGGGTACGACGCGGACCCGGCCGGCTTCGCCGCGCGGTTCGCCGAGGAGGAGCGGGCGCTCGCCGAACGCATCACCGCCGCACGGGAGTTGCTGCCCAAGGTCGAGCTGACCGATGTGGCGCTGCGTCAGATCACCGCCGTGTGCGCCGCGTTCGAGGTGGACGGGCTGCGCGCGGACATCGTGATGGCCCGCACCGCCGTCGCGCTGGCCGCCTGGGACGGGCGCACCGAGGTGCTGGAGGAGGACGTCCGCAAGGCCGCCCAGCTGGCACTGCCGCACCGCCGTCGCCGCAACCCCTTCGACGCGCCCGGGCTGGACGAGGAGCAGCTGGACCGGACGCTGGAGGAGCACGCCCAGCAGGAGGAGCCGGAGCCCGAGGACGACGGGCCCGGCCCGGACGGCGACGGTGGCGGCAGCGACGACGGAGACGGTGACGGGCCGGAGGGCGGCCCGGACGGGGGCGGCCCCGACGGCGGCGGCGCGCCCGAGCCGTCCGACGGCGGCCCCGAGGCACCCGAGGCGCCCTCCCCCGAGGACCCCGCCTCCGATGGCCCCGAGGCACCCGCACAGCCGCCCGTACCGGCCCAACATCCGGCCCCCGCGCGGGAGTCGGCGCCGGTCGCGGCCGGCGACCCGTACCGGACGCGGCTGTTCACCGTGAAGGGCACCGGGCACGGCGCCCAGGGCCGCCGCTCCCCCGCCGAGACCACCGGCGGGCACACCATCCGCGCCCGCCGCCCGCAGGGCGCGCTCGCCCGGCTGCACCTGACCGCGACCCTCCAGGCCGCCGCTCCGCACCAGGCCGCGCGCGGGCGCAGCGGGCGGGCGCTGGTGGTGCACAAGGACGACTTCCGCGAACAGGTGCGCCAGGGACGGGAGTCCAACCTGGTGCTGTTCGTGGTGGACGCCTCCGGCTCGATGGCCGCCCGGCAGCGGATGACCGCCGTCAAGGGTGCGGTGCTGTCGCTGCTGATGGACGCCTACCAGCGCCGCGACAAGATCGGCATGATCACCTTCCGGGGCTCGGGCGCCGAGCTGGCACTGCCGCCCACCTCCTCGGTGGAGGTCGGCGCGACCCGGCTGGAGTCACTGCCCACCGGCGGGCGGACCCCGCTGGCCGCCGGCCTGCTGCGCGCCCACGAGGTGCTGCGGGTGGAGCGGCTGCGCGACCCGAGCCGGCGCCCGCTGCTGGTCGTGGTGACCGACGGCCGGGCCACCGGCGGGCGGGACGCGCTCGCCCAGTCGCGCCGCGCGGCCGCGCTGTTCGCGGCGCAGGGCACGGCCAGCGTGGTGCTGGACTGCGAGTCCGGCCCGGTCCGCCTGGGCCTGGCCCGCACCCTGGCCGGGCTGCTCGGCGGCACCGCCGTCAGCCTGGACGAGCTGCGCGCCGAGGGCGTGGCCTCGCTCGTCCGCGAGAACCGCGCCGCGGACCGCTCCGCGAACCGTTCGACCACTTCGATGCGAAAGGCGGCCTGAGCCGACATGCCCAAGGGAGTCCCCGAGAGCGTCCCCGACGACGGCCTGACGACCCGTCAGCGCCGCACGCTGCCGATCACCGCCGTGCACACCGGCCCCGGCAAGGGCAAGTCCACGGCCGCGTTCGGCATGGCGCTGCGGGCCTGGAACCAGGGCTGGCCGGTCGGGGTGTTCCAGTTCGTGAAGTCCGCCAAGTGGAAGGTCGGCGAGGAGAACGCGCTGCGCGTGCTCGGCGCCTCCGGCGAGGGCGGCACCGTCGACTGGCACAAGATGGGCTCCGGCTGGTCCTGGATCCAGCGCTCCGCCGAGCAGGAGATGTCCAGCGAGGAGGCGGCCAAGGAGGGCTGGGAGCAGGTCAAGCGCGACCTCGCGGCCGAGACCTACCGCTTCTACGTGCTCGACGAGTTCACCTACCCGATGCACTGGGGGTGGGTCGACCCGGACGAGGTGGTCGCCGTGCTCAAGGACCGCCCGGGCAGCCAGCACGTCGTCATCACCGGCCGGTACGCGCCCGAGGCGCTGACCGGCTTCGCCGACCTGGTCACCGAGATGACCAAGGTCAAGCACCCCATGGACGCCGGCCGCAAGGGCCAGCGCGGTATCGAGTGGTAGACCGTTGAGCAACATCCCCCGCCTCGTCGTCGCCGCGCCCTCCTCGGGCGCCGGCAAGACCACCGTCGCCACCGGCCTGATCGCGGCGCTCGCCGCGCGCGGGCTGGCGGTGTCGCCGCACAAGGTCGGCCCCGACTACATCGACCCGGGCTACCACGCGCTCGCCGCCGGGCGCCCGGGCCGCAACCTGGACGCCTTCATGTGCGGGCCGGAGCGGATCGCGCCGCTGTTCCTGCACGGCGCGGCGGGGGCGGACGTCGCCGTCGTCGAGGGGGTCATGGGCCTGTTCGACGGGGCCTCCGGGCGCGGCGAACTGGCCTCCACGGCGCACGTCGCCAAGCTGCTGCGGGCGCCGGTGGTGCTGGTCGTGGACGGCTCCTCGCAGTCCCGCTCGGTGGCCGCGCTGGTGCACGGCTTCGCCTCCTGGGACCCGCAGGTGCGGCTCGCCGGGGTGATCCTCAACCGGGTCGCCTCCGACCGGCACGAGCACCTGCTGCGCGAGGCCCTGGAGGAGGGCTCCGGCGTGCCGGTGCTGGGCGCGCTGCGCCGCTCGACGGCGGTCGCCACACCCTCCCGCCACCTCGGGCTGATCCCGGCGGTGGAACGCTCGGCGGAGGCCCTCCGGGCGGTCGCCGACATGGGTGAACTGGTCGCCTCCTCGGTCGACTTGGACGCCCTGCTCGAACTCGCCCGGACGGCACCGGACCTGGACGCCGAACCCTGGGACCCGTCGGCCGAGGTCACCCCGGTGGCCGGCCGGCCCCGGATCGCGGTGGCGGGCGGCGCGGCCTTCTCCTTCTCGTACGCCGAGAACGCCGAACTGCTCGGCGCGGCGGGCGCGGAGGTGGTCCCGTTCGACCCGCTGCACGCCTCCTCGCTGCCCGCCGGAACGGCCGGCCTGGTCATCGGCGGCGGCTTCCCCGAGCTGTACGTCCGCGAGCTGAGCGGCAACGCCCCGCTGCGCGCCGCCATCGCCGCGTTCGCCGCCGCGGGCGGGCCGGTCGCCGCCGAGTGCGCCGGACTGCTCTACCTGGGACGGGAGTTGGACGGCCTGCCGATGTGCGGCGTGCTGCCCACCGACGCCCGGATGACCGAACGCCTCACCCTCGGCTACCGGGAGGCGGTCGCCCTGCACGACTCCCCGCTGGCCCCGGCCGGCACCAGGCTGCGCGGCCACGAGTTCCACCGCACGGTCTGCGAGCCCGGCGCGGGCGAACTCCCCGCCTGGGGCTGGCGCCTGCCGACCGGCCCCCGCACCGAGGGCTTCGCGAGCGGCAACGTGCACGCCTCCTACCTGCACCTGCACTGGGCGGGCGCACCGGCGGTGGCCGCCTCCTTCACCGCCGCGGCGGCGGCCTTCGCGGCGGGGGCGGCGTAGCCCGGGGCTTCGGCGGTGGGGGGCGGCGTTGATGGGGGCGGCGTTGATGGGGGGCGGTCGGGGCCGTGCGGTCCACGGCTGCACCCCTCTGGCACCCCCGGGATAACGCCGCGACGTCGCGGGGTGTGCGGCCGTAGGCTCCGCGCATGCATGTGATCGTTCTCAACGGCGGGTCCAGCTCCGGCAAGTCGAGCATCGCCCTGCGCCTGCAGGAGCTGCTGCCGGACCCCTGGCTGCACCTCGGCGCGGACACCATGGTCGAGGCGCTGCCGCCGTCGCTGCGCACCGGCGGCGAGGGCATCGGCGGGCTGGAGGACGGGGACGGGACGGTCGAGGTCGGCCCGGTCTTCGCCACCCTGGACGCCGCCTGGACGCTCGGGGTCGCGGCGATGGCCCGGGCCGGGGCCCGGATCGTGGTGGACGAGGTGTTCCTCGGCGGCGCCGCTTCGCAGGCCCGGTGGCGGTCGGCGCTGGAGGGCCTGGACGTGCTCTGGGTCGGGGTGCGCTGCGATCCGGCGGTGGCCGCGAAGCGGGAGGCCGCCCGCGGCGACCGGGCGGCCGGGATGGCCGCCGCGCAGGCCTCGCTGGTGCACGAGGGCGTCACGTACGACCTGGTCGTCGACACCTCGAGGGCCTCGGTGGACGACTGCGCCCGGCTCGTCGCCGGGCGGGCAACCTCCGACGGCTGAGGCCGCACTCTCCCTTCCGGAGCCACCGGCGCCGGGCCCGTCGCCGCCGCTACAGCGCGAGGGTCTGCCAGCCCCGGGTGATCTGGTCGTGGACGGCCGCCGGGTCCGGCGCCGTCGGCTGGGCCGCCGCCAGCGCCGCCAGCAGGGCCGTACCGTCCGCCGGGCGCTGCTCGGGGGCCATGGCCAGCGCGCGGGTGACGACGGCGGCGAGCGCCGGGTCGAGGGCCTGGACCGCCGCCAGCGCCGCGGGTTCGGGCCCGGTCTCCACGATCCGGCGGATCACCGCTCCCGTGTTGGTCGCCGCGAACGGGCTGGCGCCGTGCGCCGCGCACACCACGCAGCACGCCCAGGCCCACACATCGGCCGCCGTACCGACCCGCTCCTCGCCGAACTGCTCCGGCGCCATGTACGTCAGGGTGCCCGGCCCGCCGCCGGTGGCGGTCAGCCGGGTGCCGTCCACGATCGCCGCGATGCCGAAGTCCAGCAGGCGCGGACCGGCCGTGGTCAGCATGATGTTGGCGGGCTTGAGGTCCCGGTGGACGAGCCCCAGCCGGTGCACCCCGGACAGCGCCACGGCCAGCGCCAGCGCGAGGGCCCGCAGCGCCTCGGCGGAGCGGATCGGCCCCTGCTCGCGCAGGTGGGCGTCCAGCGGGCGGCCGTCCAGCAACTCCATGGCCAGGTACGGGCGTCCGGAGTCCACACCGGTGTCGAGCACCCGGGCGGTGTAGGCGCCGGGGACCATCGCCAGCACCTCGGACTCGCGCTGGAAGCGGCGCAACAGGTCGGCGTCGTCGAGGAGTTCGAGGTTGATGGTCTTGAGCGCGACCTGGGTGGCGGAGCCCTGGCGCTGGGCGAGGTAGACCGTGCCCATGCCGCCGGAGCCGATCCGGCCGAGGAGCTGGTAGCCGCCGATCGTGCGGGGCTCGTGAGCGCCGAGGGGGCTGCCGACGGGCGGCCTCGGCAGCACCGGCGGGGCGGCCGGGGCAGCCGGCACCGGAGGGGCGGGCTGCGCGAACTGCGTGGGGACGTACGGGGCCTGAGGCGGGGCGTACGGCGTCTGCGGCGGGACGTACGGCGCCCGCGCCGGCGCGGTGGGCACGTACGGGTTCGGCGACGCCGGGAACGCCTGGACCGCCTGGGCGGCCTGGGCCACTCGGGCCTCTTCGGCGCGCACCGCCTCCGCGCCGACCGGCCTGGCCCGGCGGCTCGCCGCCACAGCGACGGCCTGGAACACCAGCGCGGCGACGATCAGCCCGACCGGCAGGAGGAACACGGCGAGCACCGCGCGGAGGGCGAGCAGGCCGGCGATCTGGGCCCGGGCCCGGCCGGACCGCCACAGCCGAGGCGGCATGCCGACGGTCCACAGGTTGCGCTGGGTCAGGCACCAGAGCAGAAGCCAGAGCAGCAGGCAGACGACGAAGGAGGTGATGTACCAGGTCCGCGCCGAGTGGAGGGGCAGGTGCGAGACGATCGTGAGGTACCGCGCGTTGTAGACGTCGAACGACCGCCCCAGCCCCTCGAAGAGGACACTGCTCCAGGCGCGCAGGACGGCCAGCACTCCCACGGCGGTCAGCAGACCCACCGTCAGTTCGCCGATCGTCGCGCCGGTGCCGCCCCGCGCACCTCCGGCCGGGTCCGCGCCGGCGGCCGCCAACGCCCGGCGGCGCGTTGCCGCTTGGGCACGGACCAGCACCGGCAGCGTCGCCAGCCGCACCAGCAGCGCCACCCCGACCACCACCAGTACCGCGACGTCGAGCGTGTTCAGCATTTCTTCCCCCTGCCTGATCGGGCAGAGGGAGTATAGGCGGGCACCCCCGGGCCCCGGCCCTACCGGGTCCCACCGGTCCTACCGGTCGAGCAGCACGGCGAGGTAGCGGTCGATCTCCTCGCGCAGCTCCTCCGGCATCGGCACGTGCCAGTGCCCGCTGCCGGCCGTGGCGTTGAACAGCACGCCGTCGCACCAGCGGATCAACCGGCGGGCGTCCCCCGTGGGGTCGCCCGAGCCGGAGGCGGCGAGCAGCTCGGCGGCGCGCTGGGCGAAGCGCGCGCCCAGGCGGTCGTAGAGGGTGCGCAGTTCGGGCCTGCGGGTGGCCTCCAGGGCGAGTTCCAGGCGGGCCAGGGTGAGCCGGCGGCCCTCCGTGAGCGCCCGGAAGAGCACCTCGGCGCCGACCTCGGCCAGCAGTTCGCGCGGCGGGACGGCGGCCCGCGGCAGTTCGCCCTCGGCGAGGACCGGGAAGTCGGCGGTCTCCCGCTCGACGATCCGGGTGAGCACGAGCTCCAGCAGGGCGGCCCTGGTCCGGGCGAGGTTGGAGGTCGAGCCAGCGGGCAGGCCGGACGCGTCGTCCACGGCGCGGTGGGTGAGCCCGCGCAGGCCGGCGTCGGCGATCAGGTCGATGGCGGCGTCGGCGATCAGGGTCGGGCGCGGGGGTGTCATGGGTCCGATCATGGCCTTTCCAGTCGGGCTCCCCCAACTCACTACAGCCGTAGTTTACGGCTCACTACACATGTAGTAGCGTGCAGGACATCGGACACTACACCTGTAGTGCCCGGGTCGCGCGAGAAGAGGAGCCCCCTCATGGGCCTGCACCAGGCGATCGTCATCGGCGGCGGCATCGGCGGCCTCACCGCCGCCCTCGCCCTCCACCGGCAGGGCATCCCCGTACGCGTCCACGAACGCGCCGAATCCCTCGAACCCGTCGGCGCCGGGCTCGCCCTCGCCCCCAACGCCCTGCGCTCCCTCGACCGGCTCGGCGTCGGCGCGCGCCTGCGCGCCCTCGCCGCCCCGCACCCCGCCGTCGGCCTGCGCCACCCCTCCGGCCGCTGGCTCGCCCGCCTCGACACCACGGCCTTCGAGGCCTGCTTCGGCGACACCATCGCCGCCGTCGCCCGCGCCGACGTCATCGCCGCCCTGGTCGACGCACTCCCGGAGGACACCGTCCGCACCGGCTCGCCCGCCACCCTCGTCACCCCCGGCAGCGCCACCGAACCCACCGTCCTGCGCACCGCCGACGGGGAGGAGACCGCCGACCTGGTCGTCGCCGCCGACGGCATCCGCTCCGCGACCCGGGCCCTGCTCTTCCCCCGCCACCCCGGCCCCCGCTACAGCGGCTTCACCACCTGGCGCGCCGTCGTCACCCCCGACCGCCGCCCGGCCGCCGTCGGCGAGGTGTGGGGCCGCGGCCGGCTCGCCGGAGTCGTCCCGCTCGCCGACGGCCGGGTCTACGTCTACGGCGCCGCCCTCGCCCCGGCCGGCGAGCGGGCCGCCGACGGGGACGAACGGGCCGAACTCCTGCGCAGGTTCGGCGACTGGTGCGCCCCCGTACCGCAGCTGTTCGCCCTGGCCGAGCCCGAACGCGTCCTGCGCCACGACGTCTGGGACCTCGCCGACCCGCTGCCCGCCCACCACCACGGCCGGGTCGCCCTCCTCGGCGACGCCGCCCACGCGATGTGCCCCTTCCAGGGCCAGGGCGCCTGCCAGGCCATCGAGGACGCCGTCGTCCTCGCCTCCCTGCTCACCCCCGCCGCCGAC